>CAYLSW010000012.1:0-20633 GCA_964386145.1 uncultured Lentimicrobiaceae bacterium
ACGAAAACTATTAATGGAAAGGTAACCAGTGCGGATGATGGCTCAGCCCTTCCTGGTGTTACTGTCCAGGTAAAAGGTACTACAAATGGCACCGTCACAGATGCTAATGGTAAATACTCTTTAAATGTGAAAAACAGTGCCACCACACTGATTTTCTCATTTGTCGGGATGAAGAAACAAGAGATTGCCATTAGTGGTAAAACCACTATTAACGTCGTCATGCAATCTTCGTCCTTAGCACTTAACCAAGTGGTGGTTACGGCATTGGGTATCTCCAGAAAGAAGAAAGCATTAGGATACTCGGTGACGCAACTTGGCGGGAAGGATGTTTCTACCGTTAAAGCAAAAAATATTGTAAATTCACTTTCCGGTCGTGTTGCAGGGGTGGTGATTTCTGAGTCATCATCAGGCCCGGGAGGTGGTACTCGTGTTATCATACGGGGTAACAATACGTTAACAGGCAACAATCAACCTTTGTATGTTGTAGATGGAATTCCTATTAGCAATTCCGGATTTGGTAGTGCCAACGGCTCCGGAACAGCTAATTATCGTCGTGATGATTACGGTACAGGAATTTCGGATATAAATCCAGACGACATTGCCTCCATAACCATTCTTAAAGGGCCTAATGCTGCCGCTTTATATGGTTCACGAGCATCAAACGGGGTAATTCTTATCACAACGAAAAAGGGAAGGTCCCAGAAAGGCCTCGGCGTCTCCTTTACGAGTTATTCTACATTTGAAAAACCGCTACTGTTACCCACTTACCAAAATGAATATGGCCAGGGGTCAGATGGAAATACTTACCATGATGTCAAAGATTTAAGAAATTACGCCGGCTCCTGGGGAGCAAAAATGGATGGCTCCAAGCAGATTTACTGGACAGGAGAAACTCGTCCGTATGTTGCACAGCCCAATAATGTCAGGGATTTTTTCCGTACCGGAAGTAATTTGATAAATACGCTGGCCTTTGAGGGTGGAAGTGAAAAATACAATTTTCGTTTTTCTTATACCAATAATCAGGCGCAGGGAATTCTTCCGAAAGCCGCATTGACTAAAAATAATTTCGACCTGCGCGTTACCTCCCATCTTACAAAGAAACTGTCAGTGGATGCCAAAGTAACTTATTTTATTCAGGATGCAAAACAGCGGGCTTCTCAGGGTAGTGAAGGCATTATGGCTTATTTATACAATATCCCCAGGAACTTAAACATCAACGACCTGAAAAATTATCAGAATCCCGATTATTCAGTACGTACATACACAAGTGGTACAAATGGGAATCCTTACTGGATACAGGATCACGATGTTAATGAAGACTCCAGAAACCGATTCATTGGTTTTGCCAAAGTAAATTATAAATTCAATAACTGGTTATCTTTTTTTGCACGTATCGGGACTGACTTTGTAAAACAAAATATTAATACTATATATCAATATGGCCACTGGTTTTTCTCTACCGGGCAGTTTAATTATAGAAAATATACTACTTCCGAAACAAATGCCGATTTTCTCTTCATGTTTAACAAGCAAATTGGCAAGGACTTTCATATCTCTGCAAATTTAGGCGGTAATCTCCTGAAAAGCACCTATGAGTTTATGGGAATTTACGGATACGATTTCAAGATACCCACCAAACCCATTGTTTCCGGTGCTAAGACACTGGTATCATCCTATCAGCCGCAAGAGATAAAAAAAGTAAATTCTCTTTACGGATCAGCTTCCCTCTCTTATGCACATTTTATCTACCTTGACTTGACAGGGAGGAACGACTGGTCATCCACATTACCCAAAAACAACTGGTCCTATTTCTACCCCTCAGTTAGTTTGTCTGTTCTGCTTAATAAATTTATTGATCCGGATGAAAATTTTCTGGACTTACTGAAAATCAGAGGTAGCTGGGCACAGGTAGGTGGTGACACAGGCCCTTACCAGTTGAATTTTACCTATAATTTGCAACAAAACGGTTATTTAGGGCTGACAACGCTTACTCGTCCCAGTGTTCGCATGAATCCTGATTTAAAGCCTGAACAAACCAACTCTTTAGAGTTTGGGTTAGACTTCAAAATGTTTAAAGGCAAGCTATATGGAGACTTTTCCTATTACAATATTCATTCAAAAGATCTGATTATGGACGTCCCGGTATCTGCCTCTACCGGTTACAGTTTTTTCCGCAGTAATGTCGGAGATATGACTAACAAGGGGATTGAATTCTCACTGGGCGGCTTCCCCGTTTCAAAGGGTAATTTTACCTGGGAGATTACAGCAAATGCAGCACACAATAAAAACAAACTGGTTAAACTGATAAAAGGTGTAGATAAGTATGTCTTCAGCACAACCAACTCCGGTAATGTTATTGTACAGGCAACTGTTGGCGGAGGATATGGTGATATTTACGGAACGGACTGGAAACGTACAAGTGACGGAAAACTTGTTGTCGATGCCCAGGGGCGTCCGCTTGCAACCAGTAAAAAAGTTTATCTCGGTAATTACCAACCAAATTGGACAGGTGGTTTGACGAATATATTCAGATACAAGAAGTTTACATTAAATACACTTGTTGATATCCGCATCGGCGGCAAATTATTTTCAGGAACAGATGCTTCCATGGATGCCAGTGGTGTTTCGGACAGAACATTGAAATACAGGGATGGAGTAACTCTTGATGCCGTATATAACAGTGGAACTGCTGATAATCCCGTTTGGACAAAAAACACGTCACAGATTACAGGTCAGCAATATTGGGGTTCCGTTTCAAAAATTGCATCCAACTATGTTTACAGCCAGACTTTCGTGATGCTTCGTGAAGTGTCTTTTATCTATCACTTACCAAAGCAATTGTTTAAGAACAACTTTATTAACTCTGTTTCTATAGGGATTGTAGGCAGAAATCTTGCATTTCTTTATAAGAAGATGAAGAATTTTGATCCGATTTCAAGTTACAGCACCAGTAACTATGCACAGGGTGTATTGTATTTTACTCCACCTACAACACGGAGTGTCGGATTTAATATTAATGTAAAATTCTAATTTTAAAAAGGAATATAAAATGAAAACAATAAAATTTATTTTACCTGTTATTTTCTTACTTGTGTTAGGATCCTGTACTAAGGATTTTACTAAAATCAACACAGACCCAAATGCTATTACACCGCAGGAAGCAAGCGCCCGATATTTCATTACAAACCCTGAATTTGAATTATTTGCACCAAGCCGCTATGCGTACTGGAGGGCAAAGCTCCTGTTTGTTGACCGCTATGCCGGTTATTTTACTCTGGGTTTCAACGGATGCTGGTGGAGTGATGAGTTGGGCTATAGTTATGCCTCGGCCTATACGGATGCCTCCTGGGGCTGGCTTGAAGGTTATTTTAATCAGATTGACAACTTTATGCGTCTTTCAGGGCCTGGAGGAGACTTTGAAAATAGTCGAATGTATGCCGTAGGTGAGATTATTAAAGCCTTGTACTATCAGAGATTTACTGATATTTTTGGAGAAGTGCCGTTCACTGAAGCGGGAAATCCGGACATTCCACTTCCTAAATTCGATAAACAAAATGTTATCTATCAGGGTTTGATCACCTTGCTGAATCAAGCTATTGATACCATAGGGAGTCACGTTAGTACAGGAGATGGAGTACAGAATTTGGGAGATAATGATATCATTTTCAACGGAGATTTGCAGAAATGGAAAAAACTGGCTAATGCGCTGAAACTTCGGCTTGCTCTCCGTGCTTATGGAGCTCCTGGTGCCAGTTGGGCTTCCGGTGTTATTACCAAGACGTTTAACGGCCCTTTTCCTTCTGATGAAACTGATAATGCACTCATTCCGAAAGACAATGTGATAACTCAATGGGCAAGCGCCAGTTACGGAGATATTTGGTATAATTTTGGTAAAGGATCAGATTGGACAGTCGGAAAAGCTGTTATTGACTTTTTGAGAAATAATAATGATCCCCGGTTACCTCTTTATGCAAAACCTGCTCCCGGAGGTACTGTCACGCTTTATCGGCCGGACCAAGCCAATAATTCCGAAGGTTATGATAACTTCCCTACACGAATTAAATATCTTATTGATACTGTTTTAGAGACAGCTACAGGTGGAGATATGACTGTCACCAACTGGAGCGACAGTGTGAAAATTTCTATTCCTGTAAACAAATATTATATCGGACAGCCCTCACGTTTCAACGCACAAATTCAGCAATTTGTGGTTTTTAACTTCTTTTCGACGCCAGCGGAAGTAATCATCCAGAAAAAGAACGAGGGCAAGAAGATTTTTCCTGAAATGGTTTTAACAACTGGAGAATCTTATTTTCTCAGGGCCGAAGCTGTTGTTCGCGGTCTTGCCAGTGGTGATGCGCAGTCCTTTTTCCAAAATGGAATACGTTATTCCATGAAACTGTGGGGAGTTGGCGATGGAGATATTAATGCTTACCTCGCTACGGCTCCTGCACAACTGACCGGCTCTGCTGCCCAGCAGTTGAGAAAGATTGCACTTCAACGCTGGATTGCCTCTTATACGGATGGATTTGAAGGTTGGGCGGATGTACGCAAATCGGGCTATCCTGCAGAGATGGCCAGGGGTGTCAGCAATCCGGTTCTCTTTGGCCTGGGAGATGACAACGGCGTCCTTCCCCAGCGTTTACGGTATGGAAGCCAGGCTTATTCAAATAATGGAGATAATTTGAATGCTGCTATCCAATATCAGGGACCCGATATGCAAGGGACAAAACTCTGGTGGGCTAAATAAATAATGCCTGTATGATGAAAAAGTCGTTCCAACTTCGGAACGACTTTTTTTGGCATGTCGGTCATGGTAATAGTCTGGCAAAGGCGTAAACGTCTGTATGAGCCAGAAAGAAAGCATTAGCAAAATTAGTTTGGCAAGAGGCCACAAATCGCCGGCACAGATAACCTGTGAAACAATCCTTTAACAAGAACACAGATGCCGGACGCTTATTTCATTATCAAAATGCAGTGAAGGAACTATTGTTGGGTTAAGCATCAATTACGCATGCCTGTTTCAATAGCATATTGATATGTTCTTTACCTTTGTAAGATGATCTGCCCGCATCACAATTTAATAAAAACCAATCCCATGAAAAAGTCGTTACGTTTTAAAATCCTTATTTCTCTGCTGTTATTCTCATCTTTAAACCTGTATTCACAGGTGTTCCCCGGCATGGGGGAGCACATGCTGCAAAAGAGGGAATTCGGCTCCAAAGAAAAAAAGATAGCCAGCAGGTTTGATGTGAACGGAAAAGGTATTATCCCGTTACAGTACTTTAAATCAAAAGCTTTATCTAAAATAGTTTTCGGCTTTATGCCTGATTGGGAATACATCGGCGGTGCTAATAATGATATGCACTACGACTTACTCACCCATGTTGCGGCATTTGATTTTCTGACTTCATCAAACGGCTCAATCAAATATCCCAATGCCTGGCCATGGACTGATGTTATCAATGCTGCACATGCCAAGGGGACGAAGGTAATTATGGCCGTAACCAATTTCGGAGGAAATGAAAGCGCATCTTATGTGGCCCATCTTTTATTGACTAACTCATACGCAAAAAATATTTTGTTTAATAACATTAAAAGAATTATAACTACCTATCAATTAGATGGCGTGAACATTGATTTTGAAGCCATGAATAAAGCTGACAGGGGCAATCTTCTAAACAGCTTTCTGAGTGATCTAACTTCTTTTATCCACACCGAATTGCCGGGTAAAGAAGTTTCTTTCGATGGCCCTGCCGTAAACTGGGGAGGCTGGAACATAGATGGACTGGCACAAAGCGTGGATTATGTTTTTATTATGACTTATGATTACAACGGCAGCTGGAGCAAAAATACCGGCCCCGTTGCACCGTTAACAAGTACTAATGGCGGTTATTGTGTGGAAAGGTCAATAAATACCACTTACGGGGCCCCTTTATCAAAATATCCACAAAAATTAATTCTCGGAGTTCCCTATTACGGAAAACATTGGAAAACAGTCACGGGAAACGCAGGCTCAGCCATCACAGGTTTTGTAGGGTCAACATTTTACAGAAACGTCGTAATTGAGGCTAAAAGCCATGGTGGGTTTATCTGGGACTACGCTTCACAGACGCCTTGGTATAAATGGCAATCGGGTGGTTGGAATCAGGTTTGGAATGACAACGAAAAAAGTCTTGGTAAAAAATATGATTTTGCTTTGACCGAAAATATTGGAGGAGTAGGCATTTGGGCTTTAAATTATGATGGAACCAGAACTGAATTATGGAATTTGATCAACACAAAATTTACCGGGGCCGTTACCCCCATTCCCGGCAGGCCCATTTCGCCGGCTGTTCTCAGTAAGGATGCCACCACCATCACTTTAAAATTCAAACCTGGAAATTATGCTGACAGCTACCGTATTTATCAAAGCACCAACAATAACCAATTTACCATGGTAAAAGAGACCACTGATACCATTACGGATGTGAGCGGGTTGCAGACAGATTCGGTTTATTATTTTAAGATAACTGCAGTTAATGCTGCCGGTGAGTCAAATAAAACACATGTACTTGCTGCCATTCCCGGTAACAAAAATTCAGAATTCTTAATTGTGGACGGAGTCGAACGGCGTAGTTTTGATGCCATCACCCAGTATAAATACCCCATGATCCAAATGGGATATACGTTTTCGTCTGCTTCAAATGAAGCGGTGATGGATGGTGTGGTAAACCTGAACAATTACAAATTTATCATTTGGATGTTATTGGATGAAAGCACCGCAAACGACACTTTTAACAAAACAGAACAAGCCAAAGTAAAAGAATTTATTGATAATAACAAAGGGGTGTTCATCGTCTCCGGCTCGGAAGTAGGATGGGATTTGGTGGCAAAAGGCGATGCCGCCGATAAAACGTTTTACGAAACCTATTTCAAAGCCCGATATATCAGCGATGCTCCCGGCGCTGCAAATACTTATTACACGGCAGAAGACAACAATCAGGAGATTTATCATTTTGACAATGGTACGCATGGGATTGCAAATATTGGTTATCCCGATCTTATCAAGCCCATAAACGGTTCGGTGGAGTCATTCACCTATCCCGGAGTAAATGTAAATAGTGGTGTTGCCGGTGTTAGTTACAAAACCACGACCGGAGGCATGGAATATCTTGCTTTCCCCATAGAAGCAGTGTATAAGGACTCCGAGCGAAAAGACCTGCTTAATTACATCATTCAGAATTACAGTAATTTACTTTCGATTGGCAATAACTTTATCCAAGCTCATATCCGGCTCTATCCAAACCCGACCAGCGGCATAGTTAATATTGCCAACACAGATGGCTTAAAAATCCGCAAAGTTGAAGTATTTGATATGTTTGGCAGGAAAGTGATAGAAGCACTTAATGTAAGGTATCTTGATTTACGTCAATTTCCAAAAGGCATCTATATTGTTAAAATTGAGGATAAAAAAGGAGATATCGGTACTTTTAAGGTGATAAGGAGGTAGCGTCACGGGTGGAAGTATCACTTTATCGTCTCGTGTTCAGGCTTTATGCGTGAACTCTCTATTAGAGACCGTCTCGTGTTGCAGCAGGAAGGAATTCAGGATAATATAGAATTATAATCCTGGTTTCTCACCCTGCCTCTCCTGATAGTACACCTTTTACAGCCCCAGTATTTTCATATAATCGTCCATAGTAAACACGCCCATTTTCCCCTGAATAAATTCAGCGGCAAGCACAGCACCAAGGGCAAAACCCTTCCGACTTTTGGCCTCGTGTTTCAGACTCAGCTTGTCTGCTTCCGAATCATAAACAATTTCGTGAATACCAGGAACTTCTCCCTCGCGAAAAGAGAGAACAGGAAGTGTATTCGGATCATTATCGGGAGCATTTTTCCATTTTTTCAGTAGTGGATTCTCCCGCAAAATGTCTTCTGCCAGCTGTAAAGCTGTCCCGCTTGGCGCATCCATCTTATGGATGTGATGGGTCTCGGAAATTGAGGCACGATAACCTTCGGCGGAAGCCATGATTTTTGCCAGTAACCGGTTTATATGAAAAAAAATGTTTACGCCAAGACTAAAATTAGCCGCATAAAAAAGTGTTCCCTTCGCTTCCGCACAAGCATCTTTAACGATTTCCAATTTGTCATACCAGCCGGTAGTTCCTGTTACAACAGGAAGTCCCAGCCGAAAGCAACGCAATATGTTGTCCACCGCCACATCGGGCATGGAGAAGTCAATGACAGCACAATCCCGGGAAGGTAATGTTGCCGTTTCCCATTCCGGGGGATTATCAATAATGGCCGAAATTTCATGTCCCCGCCGGCGGCAAATTTCCTCCACGGTTTTTCCCATCCGGCCGTAGCCTGAAATAATAATTTTCATAGGTACAAATATTTTTAATGTTTTTTCCAGATTTTCCAGGATTCTTCCGCTTGGATTTTAAGCATTTCCAAGCCGTTTTTCACTTTGGCGCCATATTCTTTTCCCCTTTTCAAAAAGAGGGTTTCTTCCGGATTATAAATTAAATCGAAGAGAATATGGTTGGGAGTCAGCATCTCGTAAGGAATCGCAGGTGCCTGATCAGAATGGGGAAACATCCCTACCGGAGTAGTGTTGATGATAAGGTAAGATTCTTTCATAACAGCAGAGGTTATCCACGAGTAGCCCAACATTTCCAATTTTTCAGGATGGCGGGTAACATAAGAAAAATAAATACCAAGTTTTCGCAATACATAAGCCACCGAATGCGACGAACCTCCCGTTCCAAGAATGAGTGCACGTAATATTTTCCGGCCTTTGATAAGTGGTTTCAACGACCTCTCAAAACCTATAACATCGGTATTAAATCCTTTCAGCAAAACCTCCCCCCTGTTTCGGTGCACTTTGATAACATTCATACTGCCGGTGAGCTGTACAGGACTGTAAATTTCGTCCATTTCAGAAAGAACTGCTCTCTTGTAGGGAATCGTCACATTCAGTCCTCTTAGTTGAGGGTTCTCACGGGCAAATTCATGCAGGTCGGGGAGTTTATCCATTTCCCACAACCGGTATTCCGCATCAATATGTTTTTTCTTAAACTTCTTTGCAAAATAGTCTCCGGAAAAGGAATGCCCCAATGGTTTGCCGATGAGCCCGTAGATGTCCATAAATATAACACGCTATATATAAAAAACTTATGTCAATTCTTTTGTTTCATTTCCTGCCAACAGTTCGATAACAGTGATACTTAAAATGCCCAAAATCATAATAACCACGGCTATCCAGAAAACTTTATCATAATATTGGGGCAGTATGCTGGCATAACGAGCCACCACTTTTTCACCATGTTTGAGTATCAGGTCACCGGCACTGTTTTTCAGATATTCGGCTGTTTTCCATGGCCACAGCACATTCAGCGATCCAAGAATGAAGCCCGTCAGCACAGCAATGGTCTGATCTTTATAACGCTTGAAAACCCACGAAAGGAGATGTGAAAAAGCGATAAGTCCAATGATAGCTCCAAGCGCTACGGGAAATAAAATGGAAAATTCTCGTCCGTTAATGGCCTTAATAGCCACGAGCTCATAATTTCCCATCAAAATGAGCACAAAAGAACCCGATAGCCCCGGAAGTATCATGCTGCAAATAGCCACTATCCCGCACAAGAACAGATACCAGAAATTGCTGTTTTCAGCAGCCGGGTTGATTAGTGAAACAAAGACTGCAAAAGCTGTCCCAAGAACAAATAACAAAATAACGACAAAATTCCATCGTTCAATGGTCTTTGCCACAAAATAGATGGAGGCCAGTACAAGCCCGAAAAAGTAAGACCAGATATAAATCGGGTAATCTCTGAACAGAAAATCGAAAACCCTTGCCAGCGTAATGATGGCCAGTGCAATACCAATAAACAACGTGAGCAGAAAATAGAAATCGGTTTTTTCGGCAAAAGCTTTCCATTTGCCAGCAAAAAGTAGCTTTGCCGCAATAATATCAAAAGCTTTTATGGCATTGATCAGACGCTCAAAAATGCCTGTAATCAGTGCGATGGTGCCTCCGGAAACCCCGGGAATTATGTTGGCAACGCCTACGGCAATCCCTTTAAAAAAATAGTTGGCATATTCCTTCATAGATATTCTTTTTCACTGTTATCAACCGGCTTGCGACTGAAAATATATTTACAAATCAATGCATTAAATATTTGATAATTTTTAGCTTTTTGCCGTAAGGCGCATAACGAATCGGGATATCAAGCCAGGTTCCGCGATAGACTACAGGCTTGGAATTGGAGAATATTTCAAAGCTGAAATGACCGTGATATTTCCCAATTCCGCTGTTGCCCACCCCACCAAACGGCAGTCTATTGCTGGCAATGTGCATTAAAGTGTCGTTCACGGTCACGCCACCAGCTGGAATGTTATCAATAATTTTTTTCTGAAAAGAGCGGCTTTTGGAAAATACATACAATGCCAACGGACGCGGACGGGCATTCACCTGCGAGATGATTTCATCCGTCTCCTTAAAAGTAAGTATCGGCAAGATAGGACCAAAAATTTCCTGATGCATCACCGGAAGATCAAAATTTACCTCATCAAGAATCGTAGGTTCAAAATATTTTTCCTCCTTGTCGTAATGACCACCATAGGCAATTTTGGCTCCATCAAGCAATGTGACCAGTCGCTCCATGTTAGCCCGGGTAATGATACGTGGAAAGTCGGGGCTTTTGCGGGCATCTTCGCCAAAAGCTTTTTTGATGTCTGCAATCATAGCTTTTATCAACGGCACTTTTATCTTTTCATGCACATAAAGATAATCAGGAGCAATACAGGTTTGGCCGGCATTCAAAAGTTTTCCCCAGACAATCCGCCTTGCTGTCAACTTCAGCGGTGCTGTTTCGTCCACAATACAGGGGCTTTTCCCTCCGAGCTCAAGGGTAACCGGGATCATCTGTTTTGCCGCTGACTGCATTACAATTTTTCCCACGCGCGGACTTCCCGTGAAAAAAATATGATCGAACCGGAGCTTCAACAAGGCTTGCGATATCTCTACCCCACCGGTAATTACGTGGATATATTCCTTCTCAAAACTACTGTTAATAATTTTTTCAATGACCATCGCTGTGTTCTCAGCAATCTCGGACGGCTTGATAATCACCGTATTACCGGCTGAGACAGCCCCAATTAAAGGCGCCATCATCAGTTGAAACGGATAATTCCACGGAGCGATAATCAACACGGTTCCAAGTGGTTCATGCGTTTTATAACCCCTTGCAGGAAAGCTGACAATGGAAGATTTAACCCTCTTTGGCTTAACCCATTTGTGTAGGTTTTTTAAATGGAAACGCAATTCATCCAGGACAAAACCAATTTCGGTGGCATAGGATTCAAAAGCCGATTTGTGCAGGTCCTGATACAGCGCCTGGTAAAGTTCTTCTTCGTGCATAAGGATGGCAGAACGCAACTTTTTCAGGGCCTCCTTCCGAAAGAGAAGTTCACGGGATTTCCCTCTTACAAAAAAAGCCTGCTGACTTTTGAGCAAAGCTTGTAAAGATGTGTTTTCCATAAACAAGGTGATTTTGAAGTGGTGTTCAGTTCCCGGTTCAGGCGACCTATTGTTTCATATCGTCAGGCAAAAAGTGCATAAAAGTATCACCCCGCAACCCCAAACGCAGGGTTTCCAAGGGGATAACTTCGGTAGGGGCAATATTTCCAAGGTTTACGTTGGCGCCGAAGTGTTTGATAAACCATACCTGTTGTAATTTTTGGGGCGCTTCCCACAAAATGTTGTTTAAGGGTAAGTGCTTGGAGATTTCACTGATAAGCTCAAAGTTGGCTTTTCCGTGAATATCGTAAATACCTACCGTACCACTTTCGCGGGCTTCGGCAATTACTTTAAAAGCGCCGGCCTCCAATTCCAGCAGCATTTGGGAAACCCATTGAGAGATAGGGATCTCCAGACCGGCAATTTTCGAGCCTACTTCCGACACTACCAAAAAGTCTTTGGATAGCTTACGGATATATTCACATTTTTTGTCGTGATCTATCTCCATGGAACCATCCGATATTTCAACGGCATCAAAACCCAATTTGTCCAAAAAACGACGGAAATCATCAAACTGGTTTCTAATAACAAAAGCCTCAAAAAGTGTTCCTCCAGGATAAACACGGATACCTTGCCTTTTGAAGAGAGCAATTTTTTTCTTTACATTCCGATTGGCGTAAGAGGTGCCAAAACCGAGTTTCAGAAGATCGATGAAGCTTCCTGCAGTTTCTGCTAAATCTGCAGCCTGGTTCATTCCGATACCTTTGTCCATGACCATGGTAATACCACTGGATCTGGGCTGTGAAGGTCTTTCGGGAATAAATTTCAGAGTAATATTCATTATCATATTTTTATGTTAACTATTGGGTTTCTTATAAAGGTCCAATATCTCAACAAACCGTGGTTCATCAAGCAATTCGGGAAGATATTGTAGTAAATCCTGATGTTCGTCAAAATTTAGTTTTACAGCCTGTTCAATATCGAAAAAAGCTTCTTCAACCTTTCCAATACGGTACAGATAACCAGCACGCCTGTATAAAATCCTCGCTTCCGAATCATTGTCTTGCAACGCATGAGTAAGAATATCAACGGCTTCCCGAAACTTGTCATGCAAAGCCATAACCAACGAATAATTAAGCCAGGCTTCAACGTATTGGTGGTTATGGTTTACCACCTCCTCAAAAAGAGAGCCGGCTTTGTCAAGATCATGGTTACGCAGCAGAACCACAGCCAGTTCAAACTTCAGGTCATCTTGCTGTGGAGCAAGTTGAATAGCTTTTTCGTAATATTTAATGGCTGTTTTCTCCATGTTTTGGCGAACAAAAACGCGAGCCACTCCGCCCCAGGCATCAGCCAGCTTATCATCCAGATCAAGTGCATGGTTGAAATGAATCAACGCTTTTTCGAGATTATTCAAATTTTCCCACGATTCGCCGATATAACAATAGGTTATAGCATCCGGGGTCTCCAGTTTTAGCGTTTCTTCGTAAAGGCTGATGGCTTTGCGGTACTGCTGAATACTTGAGTAAGCATTGGCCATATTGAAATAAGCGGAAGCAAATTCCTCATCAATAGCCACAGCAAATTCATAAGCCTGAATGGCTTTCTCGAAAAGTTCCTGATTACTATAAAAAATACCGAGATTAAACCAGGCAAATTTGGAGTAAGGATGACGATCCAAAAAATTCCCAAAAAATTCTGTGGCTTCTTCTTCACGATTGGTAAGCTCGAAGAAAAAGGCAATCTCCTGAATAAGGTCTTCGGATTCAGGTTGAAGTTCAAGTGCTTTTGCCAAATGGCGTAATGCATTGGGATAGTCGTTGAGACTTTCGTATTCGTAAGCAATGTTAGAGAGAATCTCCTCCGGACGCTCTGTAGTGTCCAACACCTTTTTATAAGCCTCAATAGCCTTTTCATGCTTATCCATAAGGCTGTATATCTCTCCTTTGGCAAGATAAAACTCCTCATTACCCTTTTCCAGCACATCCAGGTCTTTCAAAATTGTCAATGCTTCGTCATATTTTGATTCCTGTGTGTAAAGCCTGGCCTCCCTTATCTTGAAAGAATTGCTACCGGGATGTTGTTCCTGTGCCATTTCAACAGCCGAACGAGATAGTTTAGTTTGCTGAATATCAAGATAATAATCGATGATGGTTTCAAACTCTTCCACATCAAAAAAATGACCTTCGCCCGACTTCAACAATTCCTCAAAACGGCTTACCAAAGCTGCTACCTCATCATCTTGTTGCCAATCAAATTCTTCATCCATAAGTTAAAATTCTGCCGCAAATTTAAGATTTAAACCGACATGAAATGCACGTCTTCATCTTTGCATATTCCTCATTAATATAAAGCGAAAATAAGTAATCTTTTTTCAGAGAAGGGGATATTTCATTAATTTTGCACAGGATGTTTTCCAAAAGAAAAGCCGGCAATCTTAATTATATCAATAAAAATGACACTAATCAAATCAATATCAGGTATCCGCGGAACCATCGGTGGAAAAAGCGGCAATAATCTCAGCCCCATCGATATTGTTAAATTCACGGCAGCCTTCGTACATTTTCATCAAAAACGTCACAATAAGAAAGCTCTGCGGCTTGTAGTGGGTCGCGATGCACGTATTTCGGGAAAAATGGTGGAAGGCCTTGTAGTTTCCACTGCTGTGGGAATGGGCGCAGATGTCATCAATACCGGACTCTCAACGACACCTACTGTGGAAATGACCGTTATGCAGACGCACTCGGATGGCGGTATTATCATAACGGCCAGCCATAATCCAAAACAGTGGAACGCCCTGAAACTGCTTAACGAGAAAGGAGAATTCCTCTCCGGCAAAGAGGGACGGCAGGTGCTGGAATATGCTGAGAATCTGAATTTTAATTTTGCAGCGGTGGATGAGCTGGGAACAGTAACGGAAGATGATACTTTTATTGACCGGCATATCGCCGCCGTGCTTCGGCTTAAACTGGTGGACAAGGATTTGATTGTCAAAGCCGGCTTTAAGGTGGTTGTGGACGCAGTTAATTCTACCGGAGGGATAGCCATACCCCGGTTGTTGAAAGCTCTTGGCGTGGAAGGAGTTATTGAGCTAAATTGCGGGCCTACCGGCGAATTTGCCCACAATCCGGAACCATTACCGGAAAACCTGACTGAAATTTCTGCCAAAGTGGTCCGCGAAAAAGCAGACTTGGGCATTGTGGTAGACCCCGATGTGGACCGACTTGCCTTTGTCATGGAAAACGGGGAGATGTTTGGTGAAGAATATACTCTGGTGGCTGTAGCCGATTATGTCTTACAACATACTACAGGGAATACGGTTTCCAACTTATCCTCCACCCGGGCGCTACGTGATATTACCGAAAAAGCCGGTGGAAAATATTCAGCCGCAGCGGTGGGCGAAGTAAATGTAGTGGCAAAAATGAAAGAAACAAAGGCCGTTATAGGCGGAGAAGGCAACGGCGGCGTAATTTATCCCGTATTGCATTCCGGACGGGATGCATTAGTAGGAACGGCACTTTTTCTCACTTACCTTGCCGGCAGAAAAATGAAAATGACCGAACTGCGTGCTACTTATCCCACTTATTTTATTTCTAAAAATAAAATTTCCCTGAAATCGGAAATCCCGATACAAAAGCTTTTTGAACGTGTGCGGGAAGTTTACAAAGAATTTCCTGTTTTGGATATTGATGGGCTGAAAGTTGATTTTCCCGATGGCTGGGTACAATTACGCACTTCCAACACGGAACCTGTCATGCGCATTTATGCAGAATCGACCACCATGGAAAAAGCTAATGCTTATGCGGAGAAGGTGATGAGTTTGCTGAAATAAAAGGCCAGACAGTGGTCATCCGATGGTCATTTCGTGGTTGTTAGCAAAAGTTTTTAATTAGTTATCAAATTTCTTATTCACAATTTTTCAACAACTTAGCGGAGATTACGTTTTTTGTCTATCTTTCGAGGTAAAAAACCGGAATAATTATGGCAGGGTCTCACAGAAAAAGACATCAATACAAAGTGGTGAGTTTCAAGCTTTCGGCAAGGCAATTAAAGTCGTTAAAGAATTATTGCAGGGCACGAAGAACCACGCCAATCAAACTTATCAAGAAAAGTATAAGCTATTATACCGACAACTTCTCGGTAGATGTTCCGAAAAAGTATTATACCACATCAAACCAACTGGATATTTTTGACGACCATGAGGGTGACAAAACGCTGGACATGTTCGAATAGAACCGGCAGATGCTTATCTGACAGACACCTCTAAGGTACTGCTCTTTCTTCCTTGTGAAAGTTTAAATTTAACTTTTCGCCCGTTGATTTGCATTTTTTTCACAGGCTCACCGTAACGTTTCATATCGAAAAAATCGCCACCGTTATCCATGTCGTAAGTTACGAGAATATCCGTTATTCTCTTTGTACCTTTGGTATCGCCGCGTTTCATTTCAAACTCCCATTTTTTCATGTTATTTTTGCTTCCTTCCACAAATGCGGAAGCTTTATGAGATTTTTCTTTAATCATTTGAAACGTTAGTCCCAAATCGGTCAACGCATCTTTAACACTGGCAACATCGTGACTTACAAGAGCTTTAGTTATGGCAAGATCTGTTTTTGTTGTATCCTGCGCTTTTAGAAGTAGTCCGCTCAGCAGTAAAACAAAAATTAACATTCCTTTTTTCATAGTTTGTTCCTATTAGTTTACAAAAGTAATCAATTATCTAATTAGCAGGAAGTATTAATTGAACCGTTCAAGGATAAGTTTCTTAAAACCGGGTGTGGCATAATTTTTAAAACTTTTGTCTTTGGCCGACCAGATAAAAAAGGCCTCCAAACCGGGATGGCTTTCCACAAAAGCACGCGATTTTTTATAACCCATCACCATGAAAGCAGTGGCATAAGCATCGGCTAGAGCGGTGTTTTTTGTCAGAACAGAGACACTCAGCAGCGAATGCTGTACCGGATATCCGGTTTTAGGATCTATGGTATGCGAATAGCGCATACCGTTTTCCACGTAATATTTCCTATAGCTTCCGGAAGTAGCTACTGAAAGGTTCCTGAGGCCAATGACAGCTTTCAGTATCCGGGGGGAGTCCCTGTCAGCAGCGGGTTTCTCAATGCCCACACGCCAGTAGGAGCTATCGGGTTTTTGTCCTTTGGCTTTCACTTCGCCACCAATGTCAATCAGGTAGTTGTGGATACCAAGACTGTCGAAAAAACGTCCGACAACATCGTCTGAATAGCCTTGAGCAATGCCGTTGAAATCAATTTGCATTCCGGGGTTGGCTTTGACTACTTTTCCGTTTTCCATTTTTATTTTCTGATAGCCCACCAGTGGTAGCAGACTATCTACAAGGTGTTTACCAACTTTCTCACGGTTTTCAAAACCGAAGCCCCATACTTCCACCAGCGGGCCTACGGTCATGTCAAAAGCGCCATCAGTAGCCTTGCTCACCTGTTGGGAATAGTTGAAGTTGCCAATAAAATTATCGTCTAACACCACACTTGTATCATTACGGTTAACACGCGACAAAATGGAGTTGGGAAGCCATAGAGAAACCGACCTGTCAAATGCCCTGAGAATGGAATCAACCTGCGAATGTAAGTCGCGATTCAGTGAATCGTAATAGACCATGTTGTAGTAAGTACCCTGTGCTTCTCCTTTCAGGTGAATGGGTTGAATCTCTTTTTTTTGGGAACACGACAAAAGAAACAGTGTGGAAATCACAATGATAACTATTCCGGAAAGAATCTGTTTTTTCATGGCTTTATGATAAAAACGCCCCTGTTTTCAGGCAGGACAAAATAAATACATTTTTGGCAAATAAGGCAACTTTTCACAAGAAAATAGTTGATGTTTTATTGCCAGTTCATATCCTCGCATATTTAAAGGAAAAGAATCTTCTTTCATTATTATACATCATACGGGATTAATCAGGACATTTAGCCTGATTGATTCACAAATTGATCTATTGCAAAGCCAGACTGCTTTGATGAAAGGCAATGCTTGATTTCCGATTTTCGAAATAGCTAAGGCTATTGCTGCAAATCGAAAATCTGCGCTTACCTTATACGCTTCGTGTTTTGACTCCTCATGACGAAAAACTTATGAATTATTCAGTCTAAAAAGGTTAAACGCCATGATCCGATTCAAAATTTTTATTAATTTTATCTCGTATTTTCAATCGAAGCTGCTACTTGCGTCCATCGGAGTGGTAAAAGGCCTGTCCGCCGTTTCACTTTGGCAGGCAGAGGCAGGTACAGTGGTCATGTCCTGAAACAGGATTATATGTTTGCAATAAAAATCAGGTTGCCAAATTTTTCAATTATCTGTCAAACAACACAAAAAAGCAATACCTTTGGCCTCAGAACAGGGCGGTTATTAATGCTCTTAAAAGAATGCTTTATTGTTAGTAACGAACTATTTATAATGAGAAAAATACATTCATTTCACATTCCCGTTATGGGAATTGGATTTAGCATCGATACACCACTGAAGGTTTCTCAATACGGAATTGATTCTGTTATATCACTGGTTGATGATATTCTCATTGAGAAAATGAGGAAGATGTATTGTCATAAATATGAGATACCTTACAATGAGATTACGGAAAAGGCCGAAGATTTCCGGGCAAAACGGATTACGTCCTACCTGAATCTGATTAACAATTTGGCACAGAAGAAATTTGAAGAATTAAAAAGCGCCACTGTTGAGAAGGGTAATGAAATAAAAGAATACTTTAATTTGTTACCGGACAGTTCTGCTTTGAAACGCGAATTCAGGAGCTTGACCACTAAATATATTCATCTTGATGAAATCAGGGGCTGGCTAAAAGACAACTTGTCAATGGGGCACATTGATGTGAACATTATGACCAAAATTAATAAAGAGAATTACAAAAACGGAGAAAAATTGCCTTTAGAATACAATGATGCTCATGCTGCACTTAGGGGGTATGCAAACAGCGATTTACAATCTTCCATTGTCTTATCGGCAGGCATGAATCCTCGATTGTATAGTTATATAGAACAATTTGAGGACTTTTTCCCGGACGAAAACGGGGAAATAAAAAAGAAGATTGTTTTAAAAGTCAGCGATTACAGATCCGCACTGATTCAGGGCAAGTTTCTCGCTAAAAAAGGGCTGTGGGTCTCGGAATACAGAATTGAATCGGGGCTGAATTGCGGCGGACATGCTTTCGCCACCGAAGGTTATTTGCTGGGACCTATTTTAGCAGAGTTCAGAGACAACCGAAATGCATTAATTAAGTCTGTTCACGAGATTATGGTCAGGGCGCTTTCCAATAAAAATCGTATTGTACCAAAAAATCAATTGCCCTTGAGAATTTCTGCCCAGGGAGGCGTTGGCACATCCGCCGAACATCAATTTCTTCTTGATCATTACAAGGTCAATTCGGTGGGCTGGGGTACTCCTTTTCTTTTGGTTCCGGAAGTTACAAATGTTGATAAGAAAACGCTGAATAAATTAATTGAGGCCAGAGAAGATGACCTTTATTTAAGTGACATCTCGCCCCTTGGTGTTCCGTTCAATAGTCTTAAGGGTAATACCAAAGACATTGAAAAATCTACCCTGATAGATAAAGGCGTATTTGGAAGTGTCTGTCCTAAAAAATTTCTTATTTCTAACAATGAATTTACCAATAGACCCCTATGTACAGCCTCACACCATTATCAGCAATTAAAATTAAAGGAGTTGAAAAAAGAGACACTGACTCCGGAAGAATACCGGAATAAATTTGATAAGATTGTTGAAAAGTCATGTCTTTGTGTCGGACTGGGCACTTCTGCTTTGCTGGTGAATGACTTAAATACCAGGATTGAAGGTGAGGGTGTTTCTGTTTGCCCGGGGCCAAACATGGCCTATTTTTCAAAAACAATGAACTTAAAAGAACTGATTGATCACATTTATGGAAGAACAAATGTTATCAACAGAACTGATCGTCCGAACATGTTTATCAAAGAGTTGAAAGTATACATTGACTACCTAAAAAATAAAATTGAGGAAACCAGAACTTCCGTAAATGTTAAACAGGAAAAATATTTGTTAGGTTTTGCACAACATTTAAAAGAGGGGATAAACTATTATTCCGACTTGTTTGGTGGTTTAAAAGATATGGTCGAAGATAAAAAGAATAGCATTTTAAAGGAATTAGATGCCAGCAGGAGAACCTTGCAATTGTTGAAATCGGATATAGAAAATCTGTTGGAAGTTGAAAAAATAACGTCTTGAAAGTGTTGAAACAGATACTCTTTTTTGGAAGTTATCTGACAAGATGCGATAAAACCTGTTCTTGCGGCAGAAAGATATATTTCTCACCGGCAGGAGAGGACAGCCGATAAGAGTAATTTATCTTGTCTTGAAATATGCCTGTAAAAAAGTAAACAAAATTTTGAATAAGCCACTTTAATTATACCCCTACATGCCATATCTACTAAGGAATTGTGACGAAATAACCTGTCGATTTTTATTTTAGCTTTGCACCGGTTTTCGATGAACAAACATTCACGACTGCTATATCACGATTTTAATATTTTGTAGCATCAATAAAATACGAACAAATGATTGAATTACTTGTTTTTATTCCGCTTTCTTTCACACTTCCCACCATTTTCCTTTGGGCACAATTTGAGAAAGCCGGACGAAAAGGTTGGGAGACCCTGGTTCCTTTTTATAACCTGTATGTTTTTCTGAAGATTATCAAAAAGCCCATGTGGTGGTACTTTCTGTTGGTTTTCCCATTCATCAACGTGTTTATGTACATGCTCATGTTAGTGGAAATGGCCAAATGTTTCGGAAAATACAGTATGATTGAGCAATTTCTTGCAGTAGTCTTTCCGTTTTTCTATTTCCCCTGGATTGCCTTCAGGGAAGAGGGTCAGTTTCTTGATCCTGAAACCCGTGAAGAGCCCAGAAAAGGTGCTGCCCGTGAGTGGATTGATGCCGGCATTTTTGCAGTGGTGGCAGCCACCATTATCCGTACTTTTCTCATTGAAGCCTACACCATTCCTACCTCTTCCATGGAGAAGTCACTACTTGTAGGTGATTATCTGTTTGTAAGTAAGATTGCCTATGGTCCAAAAGTTCCCAACACGCCACTGTCGTTTC
>CAYLSW010000013.1:0-14834 GCA_964386145.1 uncultured Lentimicrobiaceae bacterium
CAAAAATAGCTCCTAATGTGGTTATTGAACCTTTTGTGAATATTGAGAAAAATGTCGAAATCGGGGAAGGCACATGGATAGGCTCCAATGTTACCATTATGGAAGGCGCCCGTATCGGAAAAAACTGCAAAGTGTTTCCCGGGGCAGTCATTGCCGCTATCCCTCAGGATTTGAAATTTTCAGGTGAGGAGACTTTAGTCAAAATTGGTGATAATGTAGTCATAAGAGAATTTGTAACCATAAACCGGGGCACCAAAGCCAACTGGGAAACAGTGGTAGGAAACAACTGCCTGCTTATGGCTTATGTTCATATTGCACACGATTGTATTCTCGGCAACAGTGCTATACTGGCCAATGCCTGTAACCTCGCAGGCCACATAGAAATTGATGATTTTGCCATTATCGGTGGGATGTCTGCTATTCATCAATTTGTACACATTGGAAAATACAGCATGGTAGGGGGAGGCAGCATGGTAAGTAAAGATGTTCCTCCGTTTACCAAAGCAGGCAGAAACCCCATTTCTTTTGTTGGTGTAAACTCTATCGGCCTCAGACGCAGGGGATACTCCAATAAACAGATTAACTTTATCCACGATGTTTACCGAAATCTCTATCTGAAGGGTCGTAATATCTCTCAGGCTACAGACTATATCGAAGCCAACATGCCCATCAACAAGGACAGAGATGAAATACTTAGTTTCATCAGTAATTCACAGCGGGGTATCATGCGAGGATACCGTCTGATAAAAGACTAATTTTAAAACACAGAAACAGATATTATGGCAACAACATCAGATTTCAGAAACGGCTTGTGCATAGAATTTAACGGAGACCTATGGACTATTGTAGAATTTCAGCATGTTAAACCGGGAAAAGGCCCGGCTTTCGTCCGTACCAAATTGAAAAACTTAAAAACAGGACGCGTTTTGCCGAATACTTTTACCTCCGGTGTCAAGATCAACATTCAGCGTATTGAAAAAAGAAACTACCAATACCTTTACAGCGATGGCGAACAATTTCATTTTATGAATACAGAAGATTACGAACAAACGTTTCTGGATAAATCCATGATTCCTGCTCCCGACCTTTTAAAAGAAGGAGAACTGGTAACTATTGCTTTTCATACTGAAACAGACTCTCCCATTGCCTGCGAAATTCCTACTTATGTGGCTCTTGAAGTGGTTTATACCGAACCCGGAGAACGGGGAAATACAGCTACCAATACTTTTAAAGAAGCTAAGATGGAAACCGGCGCCCTTGTAAAGGTACCGCTTTTTATCAATATCGGTGACAAAATCAAAGTGGATACTCGCAGCTACGAATATTCCGAACGCGTTAAAGAATAGGTACTTATTAATGAAGTTGTTTAAAGTTAAATCGTGAAACTACGAGAACCAGCCTGCTCCAGGCTTTATTATGTCTTTAACTTTTCGTAAGAATGATACACATCTAAGGCAACGAGAATGGCCATAAAGCCCCATACCGGGACAGAGAGTTTGTCTGTATCCAGAAAATTATTCAAAAAACCATGTACAAAGTAGGTGATTAATCCCAAAGTTATCACCAGGCTTATCACCCTGACTTCTTTGTCCTCAGCACGATGATAAAGCATCAACCCAAGGTAAACCGCATAGCCGAAAAGAGCTAAAACGGAAAGGAAACCCAAAACACCCTCCTCCGATAGCGGGCCAAGATATTCGCTGTGTGCTGTCCCACGGTCACCGAGGTTGGTAGAAATCACGGTACGCTCGCTGGCAAGCTGAAAAGGAGCATAAACAAATTGATATGTTCCCGGCCCCCAACCTAACCAGGGACGCTGTTCAAACATACGAATTGCAGAAGCCCAACGGTTAATCCGTTCCAGATTGGAAGCATTCGAAGAAATGTTGGACATGGAATGCAGGTGTTGCTCCATTCCTGTGGATGAAATCTGCTGGTTTTTTTCCATGCGATTCACTATGGGTTGGTAAAATACAAAACCCATGGCCACAAGCACAGCAGCCCCTGCCATCACCCATCGGAAACGAATATGCAGCAACACAAGTAACAAAACAACCACCGCAATTCCAACGCTCAGCCAGGCAGCGCGGGTGTAAGAAAAAATAATAGCTACGATATACAAGGCAAGAAACGGTAAAGTCAACAATTTTTTGTAGAAAGAAAGCCCGGGATAGAAAAGGTAACCTGCCAAAACCGGCAGATACATAGCTAAAGCCGCACCATAAGCAGTATGGTCATTGTAAAAAGGCGACATAACCCAATGCCCCGATTCTTCACTGAAACCATGGGCAGCATGGCGGATAAGAGTATAAATAACAACTCCGCTGAGGGCCACCATGTATAGCCACAAAAACCGATGGATGTTTTTTTTGTTTCGAAACATGGGAACAGCCACAAAATAAAACGGAACTACAAACCAAATCCGCGACAAAAGATGCTTAAAAGAAACCAACGGTAAATGGCTGGTAAAGGAAGTTATCAGCATCCAAAGCAGGCTGAAATATATAAGATAGGAAAGCGGATGTAGTGCAACACGACGGTTGTAGTTTCGTTCCAAAAGCAGATTTCCAAAAAAAACAATTACCACACCAAACATCAACGGTTCCGTGGGCACCGATAGTGCAGCGCCAATGTGGGTATCCTGAAGATTTATGGCAAGAGGCGTGAAAAACGTAATAAAAAGAAGAACTTTATCAAGCGAAACAACATAATAATAAGCGACAATGAGTACCAACGGCAGAAGAAAAAACCACAAGGTCTCTTTTTTTGATACATAAAAGAGACTTGCGCTTAAAAATAAAGCGGTAAGCAGGTATAATATTATGATGTTCTTTGTCCTACCTGAAAGATGCATGGCCTGCAATTATTTATTCTTTCTTTCCAAAAAAGAAATCACAATCAGCGAAAGTGTAAACACAGACAAAACGGCTACGAATACAATAAGCCAACGTACCGGATAAGCTTTTTTGTCAGATATAAATGGATGGGTAACAACATTGGTATAAGTTACATTGGAAACAATATGCCGGTATTCTGTTTCGTAACTTAACTTCACCTGAACATAAACGCCGGCTTCGTGCTGAAGCATATTGACAAGCTGAACCAACTCTCCACCATACTTTCCCATATTTTGTACCAGCCTTTTCGCTTCTTTAGTGTTTACCGCATCAGAGCCGCCCTGAATATTATGCAGATAGGCCATCATAATCTGTTGTGACTGATAGGTATATTCAAAGATACCCTTTTGGGTTCCCAACACTCTCAAACGATATTTTAACGAGTCCATAACAGTCCGTTCACGACTTAACTGCCCGGCATAGGCAGCGGCCAACTCCCGAAACTTTTCCTTTTGCATGTGTCGTACTTTTTCATTGTAAAAATGTAACACAGCATCAACCATCAACTTGGCCGTATCCGGATTTTTGTCGAGAACTTCAACATCTACAGCTTCGTAGTTGGTTTTGTTGATTTTGACATTCTCGCTGTAGCGTCTCAGAAGAACGGTTCTGAAATATTTATTGTTTGTATCTATCTCATAATGTTTCAGCAGATCGAATTTATTAATCATGCTATCTGTAATATCCTGAGAATTAAACACCTGAATCATTTGCTCAGTCGTACTCTCTTTAGAATAGGGAGTTATATTATAGGGATAAACAACGGCATACGACTTATAAAGTGGCGTAATAAACCGGGGACCCGAAAAAACGGCTGCCAAACCGGCAGTAGCCACAACAATAATAAGGAGATGATATTTCCATTTCATTAAAAGTTTCAAACTTTCGAGGCTGTCAAATTTATATTCCATATTTCGCAATATTAAAAAATGGTTTATCAGATAATCATTTTATTTCTATTTCGCTGATTAGCAATACAATTTATTAAATTCAAAAATTCAAAAAAAATTAAATTTCCCGATTCCCTCCTTTAAAGTTATGCATTTCATTCAAAAATCAAAAGTATAAAAATAACCGGGGCAACGAAAAGAAAAAAGTAATTTCCCATGAAAAGAGGATAAAAATGTTCTTAAATATTTTCGTCTGCCTTACCCATGAGAATATCAATAAACTGCCTTACATCCAGTGTCTTTACCACAATACCAAGAAGTATTCCAAGAAATGTCAGCAATACAAATCGAACCTCCCACGAGCCAATATTGAGTTGTTGCAAAACAAAAGCCATTAGGAATGTGCCGGCAAACAACAAAAGCAACCGAAACCACATCCCGAATCTGTTTTTCAAATGTAAAACAGCAAAAGCAAAAATGATTTCCAGCAATGCCGTCACCAGCTGGGTTGTCAACGTTGCCACAGCAGAACCCACAGCGTGGTATTCAGGAATCAACACCCAGTTTAGACTAAAATTGAGCACCAATCCCAACAATGCTATGCGGTTCAATGTTCTCAGGCTATTATTAGCGGTTAGCAGTGTACCGAAAATATAATTTGATGATACTCCTACAAAACTCCACATCAAAAGTTTAAAGATAAGGGCAGATTGTCCAATGCGTAAATCAAACGCCATTTTTGTTTCGCCTGCATGTTGCGAATACATGAGTAACATAATGTCTTTGGCAAAAAAATGTGTTACGACAGCCACGATAAGCGCGCCACTCATAAGGATAGAGAACGACAGCCGAACCAAACTATCGACAGTCTTATTCTCTTTCAGCATTTTAGAGAACAGGGGAAGAAGCAGGATAGCAAACAGATAGGCCATATTTTGAGCAGCATCAAGTAATCGGTAGGCCTGGGCATATACGCCTGCCTGAAGGTCACCAAGCGGATGGGGCAATAAGCGTTCAATCATAACGCTATCCATGCGCGAATAAAAGCTCATAATTAGTACCAGCAAAGCAAAAGGCAGGCTTTTACGAAGAATCGTTTTGTAAAATGAAAAATCCCAGTGCAACCTCAGTTTTCCCGATTTCCGCAGTACAATCAACAGGGCAAAACCGGCTGTAATGAAATAAGCCAGCGACTGGGCATAAACAAACCACTCGATGGAAAATCGGTTACCAAGCACTCCCGTCCACAACAGAATACCCACAAAGAATATCATCAGTAATCGGTCCATAACAGAAATGACACTATCGGTTGAAAAAAGCAAAAGCCCCGATATATTCGAACGCAGGTATAAAATAAAAGAGAGCAGAAACTGATTGAAGCCCACCCATGCCAGCAGGTATAGCTGATGCCCATGGTATCCGATAAGCCAGGCAGCAATAAAGATGACAATGCCATATCCAAAACCAAGCAGTAATTTCATGGTGGCCATTCCGCCAAAATGCTCTTGAAGTTGTAGGTTGTTGCGGGCTATGTTGCGATTGTTGAAATTGGTGATCCCCAAATCAAGAAAGATGAAAAAGAGATAGGAAAAGTTGAAAATCGCAAAATAAAATCCATACTGCTGCGTACCCGTTACATTCTGAACCTGACGATCAATTTCCAGAATCCAGAAGGGCTTTACCAACAGGTTCAGGAGCAGTAAAAAAATCAGATTCTTCAGGAATTTCTTCTGCATTACACAAAAATAAACAATTGCTGAGAAATTTGTATCATCCGGTTGTCCTCCGACATCTATACAACAGCTTTCTAAAACATTTGGGACATAAAACTGCTCAAAACATGAGGAAGTAGTATTATAGTCAATATCATGCCGAAAACAGCACCCCAGAAATGTGCACTGTGTCCAATATTATCCTGACCTTTCTTTTGCATATACACCATATACGCAAGATACAGAACACCAAAAAGCCACGATGGAATAGAAAAAGGAATGGGAAAAAGATAAATACTTCCCACAGGATAAATCAGAATGCTGGAAAACACCACAGCCGAAACCGCTCCGGAAGCCCCCACGGCGCTGTAATATACATTATCCTTATATTTGTTGAAATCGAAAAGTACTGAAAATAAAAGACCTCCGATATAAAACAGCAGGTAATAAAACATCCCTTTGACCCCGTAATTCATTCTGAAAATTTTTTCAACAATATCCCCAAAAGAATAAAGCACCCACATATTGATGAGCAAGTGAAGCCAGCCGGCATGGATAAGTCCATAGGAGGCAAAACGCCAGCCCTCATTCCGATGTTTTATGTCATAAGGACTAAACTTCATACGCTCAAACAGAGCAGAATTGTTAAAGGCAAGAATGGTAACCAATGCTGTGATACCAATAATTATGAGGTTCATAATATTATGAGATTCGAGTGAGGCGCAAAAATAAGAAATTTACGCTTTCCTTTAATAGTGTCATCAATTCTTTAATGCTCTACCTCCCTTTTATCAAAACACAATTTTTTTTAAAATGTCAGGAGAATATTTTTGTAAGTTTGCAGAAAAAATAGATGATAAAAGAAATACCCGGATATTTTTGATACAAGACTAAGTTATTTAAACCATACTTGATGGAACACAAGCAATACGATTGGCCGGATAAAACGATTCTGATAGCTGACGATGACCTTTTGTCGCAAAAATATTTTGCCAAAGTACTGGAGTTTACCAAAGCAAAACTAATATTCGTAAAAAACGGTGAGGAAGCCATCAATTATTGTTGTGGCCATCCATCAGTTGACCTCGTCCTCATGGACATCAAAATGCCATTGAAAGACGGAATAACAGCTACAAAAGAGATTAAAAAAAACTGTCCTGAAATTCCGGTTATCATCCAAACGGCTTATGCTTTTGATTATGACAAAGCCAACGCCATGGCTTCGGGTTCTGATGGTTTCATCACCAAGCCAATCCATCGCGAACATTTGCTTCAATTGCTGGAAAAAATTTTGGGCAGATAGCTTCACGAATCATCTTCCTTCATAATTAAGGCAGGTAAGACCTAAAAAGCCCTGCAAACCAGTTCTCAAGACAAATAATATAATGAGAATTAGTAAAGCAGCTGTCAATTTTGTGTAATTTTGCGCCCAGATTCACTCGTACTGTTATCTTGGAAGCACGAAATAACATTCAGATAGATGCAAAACGCAATATCAAATATTATTCGTTTTATCAAACTTTCAACGGGAAATGATTTATCCATATTTGATAAAGAATTTTTTCGCCATGCATTGGAACAGAGAACGAGAGAGGCCGGTTTCCACACTCCCGGGGATTATTTAAATTTCATAAAAGCGCATTCAGAAGAGGCAAAAGCTCTTGTCGGTTCTTTTAATATCACTTACAGTGAGTTTTTCAGAGATCCTCTCGTTTTTTCATTACTGAGACAGTGGATTTTACCTTCCCTTTTCTCCACAAAAGATAATTCTGATAAAAATGAGGTTAGGATATGGTCGGCTGCTGCTGCATCAGGGCAGGAAGCATACTCGCTGGCCATACTCATTGACCATCTTAAGATGTTTTCTCACAGTAATATAGCTGTTCATATTTTTGCGTCCGATATTTGCCTGTCAGAGATAGAAAAAGCAAAAAAAGGATTATATCCGGTTGACCAATTGCAAAATATACCATTAAAATATCTGAATGAATATTTTTATCCCAATGGTAAAGGTTACAAATTAATTCCCCGCATCAGAGAATCGGTCGATTTTTTCACTTATGACCTGCTCGACACAAAAACTATTAGCCCCCCGGCCAGCATCTTTGGAACTTTTGACCTTATTTATTGTAGCAATTTTTTCATCTATTACAACAATGATATTAGAAACCAGATTGTTAAAAAGCTGATAAAAAACATAGCGAAAGGTGGATTACTCATTACCGGCAATGCTGAGCGTGAGATAGTAGAAAGGCACAAACTACACGCTATTTGCCCTCCGGCTGCTATTTATCAAAAAGAAACAACACCCGAGTACCTATGAAAAAAATAGATATATGAGATTCAATGATTTTAAAATTGCAAATCAGCTCCGCACAGCTACCTTTTTTATCTTTTTTGTGGTTTTATTGCTTGGTGGTATTTCCTGGTATCAGGTCAATACCCTGTGGAAACAGACACAAGATCTTTACGACCACCCCCTGAAAGTTCGACACGCACTAAGCGGGCTGGAGGCAGATATCATTACCATGGATAGAAATTTGAAAAAATATATTCTGGAAAAGACAACAGCAAAACAACAGACTATACTGCAAAACCTGAACGAAAACAGGGCAAATGTAACCCTGCGTTTTAAACTTCTCTATGCGCAATACACAGGGCCAAAAGCCGACATTCAAAAGGTGGAAAATGGATTTAATAAGTGGAATATCATTATGGATGATGTGATTGACCTGGTTCGCAGAGGGAAAAACAAGCAAGCTCAGGAGCTTACCTCCATCAATGGCGGCGAAAGCGTTAATACAAGCCAACTTTTAGACGGAATACATTCCATTGGCATTTTTACCAACGAGGAAGCTAACAAATTTTATCAAAATGCTCTAAATCAAAAAAATAAATTAGAACAACGACTGTTTCTCCTGATTGGAATTATTCTGGTATTTTTATTTGTTTTCTATTATCTGCTTTATCGCACCATCAATTCCCCCATAAAAAAACTTACCCTGACAACGAAAAAATTTTCGGAAGGTAATTATGAAGCAAGGCTAAACTATACATCAAAAAACGAACTTGGAGACCTTGCGAACGCTTTCAACCAGATGGCCTCCTCTATTCAAACACATATTGATTTGGAACATAAGACTTCCCGTTTTAACGCTTCGCTCTTCAAAAGAGAAAATTTAGCCAGTTTCTCAAGGATATTGATCAATGAGCTTACTGAATTGACACATTCGCAGATGGGGGCATTTTATCTGATGAACAAAGAAAAATCAGAATTTACCCTGTTTGAGTCTCATGGTCTTTCAACAAATGCCAAAACCCGCTTTTCGGTCAGGCTGAAAGAAGGAGAGTTCGGAAAAGCTATATTAGCCAAAAAAATTATTCATCTCTGTGAAATACCTGATGATACCTCTTTTACTTTCGTTACTGCCAGCGGAGACTTTAAACCGAAAGAGATTATCACTATTCCCATTGTTTCGGGCATAGAAACCGTAGCTGTTATTTCCCTCGCCAGCATTTACCCCTATAAGGAAGAAGCTATACAGCTGCTACAGAATATTTTCCCATCCCTCACTGCCCGCATCCATGGTGTTCTTCTTTTCCATCAGATTATGGAACAGTCCACACGGTTAGAAAAGCAAAATATGGAACTGGAAATTCAGGGAAAAGAGCTTTCGGCACAATCGGTGGAACTCAGCCGGCAAAATACCGAACTTAAAATGCAAAAAAACCAACTGGACGAAGCCAACAGGCTGAAATCAACCTTTCTTTCCAATATGAGTCACGAATTGCGCACTCCGCTTAATTCAGTAATTGCGCTTTCCAGCGTGTTAAAGAGAAAGCTGAGAGCAGCTATTCCGGCGGAAGAATATTCCTATATCGATGTTATTGAACGAAATGGCAGGCAACTACTGGAATTAATTAATGATGTCCTGGACTTGTCACGCATCGAATCGGGACGCGTTGAAATTGAGCAAACAGACATCAACATAAAAGAGTTGATAAAAGAGATGATAACCCTGATTGAGCCTCAGGCGAGGGAAAAAAAGATCACCTTAAAATCTTTGATAAATAATGAGCTGCCGCCCATGAAAAGTGATGGCAATAAAATCAGGCATATATTGCAAAACCTCATTGGCAATGCGGTAAAATTTACTGCAAAAGGTAAGGTTGAAGTAACCGCTTTTAAAAAAAACAAATATCTGCATATCCTTGTGAGTGATACCGGAATAGGAATTTTCCATGACAAGATAAACAACATTTTTGATGAATTTCGGCAGATCGACAGCAGCACCTCACGCAAATACGGGGGGACAGGTCTGGGACTATCCATAGCCAAAAAATATGCCCGCATGCTGGGAGGAAACATCGAAGTACAAAGCACTCCCGGAAAAGGTTCCGTTTTTTCTTTGATTCTTCCATTGGAATCCACAAGTACCAAAATAAAGGAGAAATATTCTGTAATTCAACAACCATCAATAGTCAAGATTACAAAACCTTTTACCAGAAACAAAACACAAGCCAAAGAAAAAACCATTCTGATAGTGGAAGATAGCGAACCGGCTATCATTCAGCTTAAAGATATTCTAATTGAAGCAGGCTTTCAGGTATTGGTATCCCACAATGGCCGCGAGGCACTGGAACAAATCGCCAAAACGCTGCCCGATGCCATGATTTTGGATCTGATGATGCCCGATATAGATGGTTTTCAAGTGTTGGAAGTTGTCCGTGCCAATGTGGAGACTGCCAGACTTCCCGTATTGGTGCTTACCGCAAAACATCTTGAAGGAAAAGACCTGAAGAATCTGAAACACAACCATATATATCAACTAATTCAAAAGGGAGATGTGAACAGAGAACAATTATTACAGTTAGTTTTTGAGATGGTATTTCCTGAAAAGAAAACCACAGAAGAAGAGGCTACCGGAAAGCATATCAAAAATCTGAAAAAAATAAAGACACAAACCGGGGGAAAACCACTGGTTTTGATAGTTGAAGACAATGTGGATAATTTGCTCACCATAAAAAGTCTGCTCGGTGAAGATTACCGGATAGAGGAAGCTTATGATGGCATGGATGGTATTGCCAAAGCCAAAATGCATTATCCCGACCTTATACTGATGGATATTGCCATGCCTATAATGAACGGTTTCAGGGCCTTCGATGCTATTCGAAAAGAAAAAAACCTGCAACATATCCCCATAGTGGCCGTAACCGCCAGTGCCATGACTGCCAACCGCGACGAGATACTGCATTACGGATTTGACGGGTATATTTCAAAGCCCATTGATATAAACCAGTTTGAAAAAATCATTAACAGCTTTTTCAAAGAAAAATAATTAGCCATGAAAATTTTAGCCATCGATGATATTCGGGATAATCTGACTGTGTTAAAGGCCGTTATTGAAGACGCCTTTCCGAAAGCTGCCGTTTATACAGCCCTCAACGGAAAAGATGGAATAGCACTGGCCTCAACCGTGAACCCGGATGTAATATTGCTGGATATTATCATGCCCGGAATGGATGGATTTGAAGTCTGTAGCCGAATAAAACATGACGAAATGCTCAAACATGTTCCGGTAGTCTTTTTAACAGCCCTGAAAACTTCTGTCGGAAGCCGGATAAAGGCTTTAGAAACCGGAGCCGATGGTTTTTTGTCCAAACCGGTGGACAGAGAAGAGCTGATTGCCGAGATAAGAGCCATGGTTAAGATTAAAGCTGCCGAAGAAAGAAAGAAAACCGAAAAAGAACAATTGGAATACCTCGTAGCTGAACGGACGACTGAGCTGGAAGAAGAAATAAAATTAAGGATAAACACCGAACAAAAGCTACGCGAAAGCGAAGAAAAGTACAGAACTGTTTTCAGAACAATTCCAAGCGCTGCTGCCATCATCAATATCGATGGTGCCTATGTGGATGTCAACGATTGGTTTACCAAAATTACAGGTTATACCAAAGAAGATGTTGCAGGCAAAACAGCCACTGAATTAGAAATTTGGAAAGTACCGGAAAACCGTGAAAAATTCGGGGCACAATTAAAAAACAAAAAGCATGTAGAAAGCTGGGAGGCCCTTTTTCGATGTAAAGACGGCAGCCTGAAAACAGGGCTGATGTCAGCCAACATAATTAGAATTCAGGGGAAACCATACATATTATCCATTACACACGACATCAGCGGCCGGAAAAAGATAGAAAATCAGTTAAAGGAAAGCCGCGAAAGATATAAATTGATTTCCGATTTGACTTCCGACTATGTTTTTGAAGATGAAATTTTAGAGAATGGAAATATCAGTAATGTATGGATGGCAGGTTCTTTTGAAGCCATCACAGGCTACCCGGCAGACGAATTTGAAAAAATAGGCGGCTGGCGTAAAATTCTTCATCCCGGGGATGTTCACATTGATAATAAAGCTCAAAAACAATTATTCAATCATAAAAAAATAACCATCGAAGTTCGGATTTTCCATAAAAGCGGAAAACTTTTCTGGATAAGAGTTTCTGCCATGCCTGTTTGGGATATGGAGAATAACCGGCTGACGAAAATTATCGGCACAGTTAAAAATATCACCGAAGAAAAGACGCATCAGTTGTTGCAGGAGATTTTATTCGGAGTAACAAAAAAAATTCTTACAGCGAAAAGTCTCCAGGTTTTGTTTGCTGCTGTTCAGCAGGAGATGAACAAGGTGATGGATGCCCGAAATTTTATGGTGGCACAATGGGAAGAGTCGACCCAATCCTGTATTGCAAAATTTGTAACGGATGAAAAACAATATTTTAAAAAATTTCCTGCCAAAGGGACACTTGCATTAAAGATAATAAAACAAAAAAAGCCGCTGTTCCTTTTAAAAAAGGACATACTGAAATTGATTAATAAAGGAGAGATTGCTCCGAAAGACATCATCCCGGAAGTATGGATGGGCACTCCTCTATTTCAAAAAGAGCAGGTGTATGGACTGATGATGGTTCAGCATTATCAAAATCCAGGAGTTTATGACAAACAGTCTTTTCAGATTCTTGAAGCTGTGGCCAACGAATTGAGTGTTTACCTTAGCCGGAAAGAAACCGAAGAAAAAAATGCAAGCTTGTCAAGGGCCATTCTGCAAAGCCCCATTGCTACACTCATCTCCGACCCGGAAGGCAAGGTACAATTTGTCAACCCCGCCTTTTGCGAAATCTCAGGCTATACCCAAAAAGAGCTTCTGGGACAGGATGCACGCCTGCTGAAGCCGAAAAAATATCCAATGAAAGTTATTACTGAGATTACAGAAACCCTTGAAAAAGGTAAAAACTGGTATGGAGAAATTTCCAGTAAGAAAAAAAATGGTAATCCCTTCTGGGTAAATACCATCGTCTCCCCTTTGTTTGATGACCAAGGGAATATTACCCACATAGTTACTTCTCTTGAGGACATTACGGAAAGGAAACGAAATCGGCAAATTCAGGAGATTCAGTATACTATTGCCTATAGTATAGTTACCTCTTCTTCGCTAAGCGAACTGTTTTTGATGGTCAAGAACGAGTTAAATAAGATAATCTACGCTAAAAACTTTTCTATTGCTTTATTTGATTCCAAAACCAATACCCTCACAGCACAACTTGGCAATGACGAAAAGGGGGTAGTAAACAATATTCCACCAGTAAGGTCATTGTCAGGCAGAGTTATCAAAGCAGGAAAACCGCTGCTTTTTACCCGAAAAGAAATTAAAAAAATGGCCGACGAAGGAGAGATTGATTTGGTGGGCAACAGGTCTGAAGCATGGTTAGGAGCGCCACTCACTATCAAAGACAAAGTATTGGGTGTAATTTTTGTACAAAGCTACGATAACCTCCGGGCATACGACGAAAAAGCCGTGGAGATCATGGGTATCATTGCCAACCAGCTCAGCCTCTATATTGGACAAAAGCAGACGGAAGAATTCAATCAAAAACTGTCGAAAGCCGTGGAACAAAGTCCGGCAGTGATTGTTATAACTAATACAGACGGCAACATCGAATATGTAAATCCAAAATTCACAGCAATTACCGGCTACACTTTTGATGAGGTGCTGGGCAAAAACCCAAGAATTCTTAAATCGGGGGAACACAACGCTGTATTTTACGAGAAGCTGTGGAAAACAATTTCATCGGGAAAAGAGTGGAAAGGTGAATTTCATAATAAAAAGAAAAACGGCGAACTCTATTGGGAAAGTGCGCTAATATCTCCCATTTTCAATGACTCTGGTGAAATCACACATTTGATAGGAGTAAAAGAGGATATCACAGAAAAGAAAAAGATGGTGGCCGAGTTAATCAGTGCCAAAGATAAAGCCGAGGAAAGTGACCGTTTGAAAACAGCCTTTTTACAAAATATGTCTCACGAAATCCGTACGCCGCTGAACGGAATCCTTGGCTTTGCCGATTTACTGGCTGGCGACACAACCGACATAGTTGAAATGAAAACCTTTGCCAACTATATTAAATCCAGTGGTAACCGGTTGTTGGCTCTTATCAATAATATACTGAATCTTTCCAGAATAGAAGCAGGTAGTGTTCGTATCCAGGCAAAACCTTTTGTACTGAACAAACTTATCATAGAGGTCTGGCAAATATTCAGGATACAGTCAGAAAAGAAAAATATACAATTCCGGTATCATCTCCCGGTACCGGATGAAAATAGTATCATAACATCCGATGAAGATAAAATAAGCCAGATCGTTACCAATATTTTGAGCAATGCTTTCAAGTTTATCAGCACCGGAAGTATCGACTTTGGTTATAAAATTTCAGGCAGGGAGGTTATGTTTTGGGTGACCGATACCGGAAGAGGTATCGCCAAGGAACATCAGGAACGTATATTCGAACGGTTTTACCAGGCAGATATTTCCATGTCGCGGGACTTTGAAGGAGCAGGCCTGGGGTTGCCTATCAGCAAAGGCCTTGTGGAACTTCTCGGAGGTAAGATATGGCTCGAATCGGAGGTAGGAAAAGGGACTTCGTTCTATTTCTCGCTCCCCTATAACCCTTCCGGTAAGCCACCCGGTCAAACCAAAGATGAGTTCTCTGTTCTGAATAAAAAGGAGAGCCCTCTCATTTTAATAGTTGAAGACGACGAGGCTGGTTTTATCTATTTGAAAACAGTGCTTGAACTGAGTAGAATGAAATGGCTTCATGCTTCTAATGGATTACAGGCTATCGAAATGTGCCGTGATAATCCGGAAACAGGGCTGGTTTTAATGGACATCAAACTTCCGGGGATAAACGGGTTGGAAGCCACCCGGAAGATCAAAGCATTCCGCCCCGATTTACCGGTGATTGCACAAACAGCACACGCTTTCGCTTCCGATAAAATGGCAGCT
>CAYLSW010000013.1:14934-20469 GCA_964386145.1 uncultured Lentimicrobiaceae bacterium
TTTACCGGTGATTGCACAAACAGCACACGCTTTCGCTTCCGATAAAATGGCAGCTTTTGAGGCCGGTTGTGATGATTTCATTACCAAACCCATTCCCAAAAATGAATTGTTTAAAATCATTGCCAAACATCTCAGATAGCTTGTGTAGCAGGTTCCTATTGTAGATGAAACTTTAGATGATGGGGATTAACACACTTCAATCACTTCATCGGCATGATCAAAGATTATCTTTATCATCTCCTGCCAACGCCTTGGAAAAGTGGCCTTTGATTCTTCCGTAGCTTCGGGACCGATGGCCGACATCATTATTTTTTTCGGTTCCACCACTTTTGCCGGCCGGTAATTGATTTCCACAGACTTCCCTGTATCCAGGCGGGTAAAACGAGCATCTGCCTCCAACGCTGCACCAAAGAACAGCAGATTGCGCCGTCCAAAACGTTTCTGCTGAATTCCCCCAAAGCCAAGCTGTTGATAAGCAGCACCTGTAATATTTGCCAAAACAGACCCGGTTACGCCGGCATTATCCGTCTCGGGTTCCCGCCGAAGTTCCACTTTGATATGTCCTCTTCGGGGTAATTCCGTCCCGTACAACGCAGCAAGTGCTTTTTGTGCCATAAGATAGGCTCCGGCTACAATTCCACAACTATGTCCGGCCATTTTTACCACCTCAGAGTAACTTATCTCAATAATTCCTTTTTCCGATGAGCCGAGAAATTCAGCCAGTTCATCTTGGAGAACAATGGGTTTAATAGCATCAAAAAATTCGGGGTATTTCATGGTTAGTCTGTGCATTATCCTGTTTTTTAATATAAATGTTCTGTCATCAATTTATTAAAGTCCCGAAGCCAGCACATCCACAATGTGGGCCACTTTAATGGGAAGTTTGTGTTTTTTTATGTAACCGTACTGATGCAAGAGGCATGAAGAATCGGTGGAGACAATGTATTCCGCACCCGTTTCCAACGCATTTTGCACCTTTTGTTCTGCCATCGCAGTGCTGATAGGCTCAAATTTCACAGAAAAAGTACCGCCAAAGCCACAGCAGGTATCGGTAGCTTTCATTTCAATCAGTTCCAGGCCTTTCACATTTTTCAGCAGTGTGCGGGGTTCGTCCGTCAGTCCGTATTCGCGTAAGGCAGCACACGAGTCATGGTAGGTAATTTTGTGTTCGAATACCGAGCCGAAATTCGTTTTGTGAAGAACATTTACCAGAAAATCAGTGATTTCAAAGATATTCTGTTTCAGTCGTTTATACTCCAAATGGTAAGCCGAATTGTGAAACAGTTCATGGTAATTATTTTGGACATAGCCCACACAACTCGCCGAAGGTCCGACAATAGGCCGGCCCGAAGCAAAGTCGTTCATAAACTTAATACCCAGTTTTTCAGCCTCATCCCAGAAGCCACTGTTAAAAGCCATTTGTCCGCAGCAGGTCTGGTTGGGATTGTAATGGACTTTCAACCCGGCTTTTTCCAGTACCTTCACCATGTTAAAACCGGTTTCCGGATAAACCTGATCAATAAAACAGGGAATAAAAAGGTCAACGTCCGTTATTATATTTTTCTTCATTCCAATCCTATAAAAATGTCAATCATTTATTCTTTTCAACTTAAATATGCCGGTCTTCTCCATCTCATCCCAATATCCGGGATAAGACTTCTTTACCACATCCGGATCTTTTACAGTAACCGTTCCAAACTTCAAAGCCAGCGGAGCAAGGCTCATAGCCATACGGTGGTCACCGTAACTGCTGAAAATCAATTTTCCCGTAGATGATTTTCCGGGATGAAGGATGTATTGTTTACCATCCTGCACAATTTCCGTTCCTACCTTTCCCAACTCCTGCTGCATACTTAAAATACGGTCAGATTCTTTGATACGCAAATGTTCAATACCGCTGAAATGTGCTTCAACACCCAATCCGGCACAAGCCACCATCACCGAAGGGACAATGTCCGGAGCATGAGTAAAATCAAAATCTATGACCTTTGCAACCTTTCCATTATGACTCAAAACAAGGCCATCTTCCGTAAAAGAAGAATGTACACCCAGTTTAGCAAATACAGTAGTCAGAAAACGGTCGCCCTGTATACTGTTTTCGGTCAGTCCGGGGAGATGCACGCTTGCCCCGTCATTGAAAGCTACCATTTCGTACCAAAAAGCAGCAGCGCTCCAGTCAGGTTCTACCCTGACCTTTTCAACCCCAAAGCTACCCTCCTCCACACAAACCTCTTTTTTAGACATTGAAACTTTTGCACCGAAATTTTGCATCAGTGTGGTTGTCATGTCGATATATGTGGAGGAAACAGGTTTTGTTTTTAGCCGGATAGTCAATCCTCCGGGCAAATGTGGGGCTATAAGCATCAGCGCAGAAACATACTGGGAGCTGGAGGAAGCATTCAGCTCTACCTCACCGCCATTCAGGCTTTTACCATGAATAAGTAACGGTGGGAAACCCTCCTTTTCAGTATATGTGATCTCAGCACCAAGAGTGTGCAACGCATCCACCAACGCCTCAATAGGACGCTGACGCATACGTTCGCCACCGGTGAGCAGCCATTTCCCTTCTTGCCGCGACAGATAAGCCAGCAGAAACCGGAAAACCGTGCCTGCGTTGTGTGTATCCAGTGAAAGTGGAATCTCCGAGCCGGCACAGGTATTAATAAAACTAAGATAAATCCGCATCATATAAGTATCTTCGGCCTCCGAAAGATTATCGAAATGTACCTTACTCCGCTCAAGCGCACGCATAATCAACAGTCGGTTACTAATACTTTTGGATGCCGGCAGACCGAAAGTACCGGTCAGTTCCTTATTATTATAACTAATTTTAAGCATATTGATAGCTCATTGGTTTCGTAAATAAAATAGAAGACTCTCATTCACCTTCTCCTTCGGCACAGGCACGTCCACAACTGCCGAACCCAATTTTGTCAACAACGTAAAATGAAGCTTACCGGCTTTGTTTTTTTTGTCCTGTTGCATCAACAGCATAATTTCCGGAATGTCCTCCACAGAAAAAATAAGTCGCGAAAAATTCCGGTCAATCATTTCATAAATCAATTTGGGTGAACTACATTCAAATTCAGACCATTGGGAGGAAATTCTTGTAGCACATATCATCCCGGCAGCCACTGCTTCGCCATGGGTAACAGGCGTATCGGTTTTTAGGAAAAATGTCTCCAGCGCATGTCCCACCGTATGTCCGAAATTCAACAACTTGCGCAAACCGGATTCGTGTTTATCCTCTTTCACAATGGAAATTTTATCACTAACACAACGAACAACCAGGTTTCCTAAATCAGGATACATGGTATCAAAACTCCGGTTATCCATCATCTCCCATAGCGAGACATCCATAGTCAATGCATATTTCAGCATTTCGGCAAATCCCGACCGCAACTGTTTCTTATCAAGCGTAGCCAGAAAAATCGGATCAATGACAACGGCTTTAGGATCGGCAAAAAGTCCCACCTGGTTTTTATATTCTTTAAAATCTATACCTGTTTTGGATCCGATGGCGGCATCCACTTGTCCGAGCAACGTGGTGGGGACATTCACAAAATCAATCCCTCGCTTAAAGGTTGCAGCAGCAAACCCGCCAATATCGGTAATCACACCACCACCAAGATTTACCAGCAACGCGTTGCGCTCTGCACGAAACTGTGTGAGCTGTTGCCAAATAGCCGAAGCCGACTGAATATTTTTATTCAGCTCTCCGCTTTTTATCCTCACAACATCTGATATGCTGACACCGGGAAGGATACTTCGAAACATGGGTAAACAAAGCTTCTCCGTATTCTCATCTACCAAAACGAAAATATTTGTATGGTCTGAAAGATAAGTGACAGCCCGCTCAAGCGCTTCCTGCCCTACAACATGGGGTATTGACTTTAAGTCCAACAAAACGGGTTCTTTCTGCATGGTACAAAGATAAAATTTTTCGGTATGTATGAAAGAGATTATTCAGAGTTCAAAAACAGCAAAATCAACTAATAGCCTGACATCAATCCCATAAACCGTGTTATTCATCACATTAATCTATTATTCCGATTATCTAATCAGCACATTATCGCATTATAAAAAAGGCCATCCACCCATGTGAACAGCCTTTTATTAATGCTTAACAGTCGTCGGTCAGTTACCCACCACTTTGCTCACCAGTTCGGCAGCTTCCTGCAAGCGTATGGCAGAAAGAACTTTCAAACCAGACTTATCAATCAACTCCTTGCCCTCTACGGCATTGGTCCCTTGCAAACGGACAATAATCGGTACCTTGATTTCGCCAATAGAATTATAAGCATCCACAACACCCTGAGCCACACGGTCGCAACGGACTATACCCCCGAAAATATTCACCAGGATAGCTTCCACACCGGGGTCTTTCAAAATAATACGGAAAGCGGCTTCCACTCTTTTGGCATCAGCCGAGCCACCCACATCCAGGAAGTTAGCCGGATCACCGCCCGACATTTTAATTATATCCATAGTAGCCATGGCCAGCCCGGCACCATTCACCATACACCCCACGTTTCCATCTAATTTCACAAAATTCAGGTCGTAGCTGCCGGCCTCCACCTCTTCAGGATCTTCTTCCTGAACATCGCGCATATGGGCAATATCTTTGTGACGGAAAAGAGCGTTGTTGTCCACCACCACTTTGGCATCGGCAGCATACACTTTTCCATCAGCCGCTTTAATCACCGGGTTGATCTCGAAAAGGCTGGCATCAATACTTTCATAAGCACGATATAGAGAAGAAACAAATTTCACCATCTCTTTGAAGGCCACGCCACTAAGCCCCAGGTTAAAGGCAATACGACGTACCTGAAAGCCCTGTAAACCCACTTTAGGGTCAATGATTTCGGTATAAATCTGATCGGGAGTTTCGGCAGCCACCGCTTCAATGTTCATACCACCTCTCGGCGAGTACATCACCATGTTACGACCTAAATCACGGTTCAGCAGAATACTCATATAATACTCTTCCACATTTTCCGGGCCGGGATAATAGATATTTTGTTCAATGAGCACCTGTCTAACCAGTTTACCCTCTTTTTTAGTCTGTGGAGTAACCAAATGCATGCCAATAATCTGGTCAGCAAACTGTTTTACTTCGTCCAGGCTTTTGGCAATTTTCACACCGCCGCCTTTTCCACGGCCACCGGCGTGTACCTGGGCTTTCACTGCCCATTTGTTCGAGCCGGTTTGTTTTTTAATCTCTTTGGCGGCCTTCACGGCCTCATCGGGCGATGAAGCCACAATACCCACGGGGACAGACACTCCGTAACCTTTTAAAATAGATTTTCCCTGATATTCGTGTAAGTTCATACGATTTAACTTTTATACAGTCATTAATGACGACCCAAAAGTAGAGTATTTATTTTTTCGGAGCCGCAAAAGGGAAGATAAATATTTATTGGGTATCTATATTTAGAACCATTTTTAAATAGTGTCCCGCTTCAGGCGTCTTTCGCTTCAGGCGTCTTTCGCTTCAGGCGTCTTTCGCTTCAGGCGTCTTTCGCTTCAGGCGTC
>CAYLSW010000014.1:0-20152 GCA_964386145.1 uncultured Lentimicrobiaceae bacterium
GGTTTATCACTTTTTACCTCGGGATGCATGGGGCAGGAATAGACCACCTGTTTTTTACTTTCCAGGCTTACCTCTTTTATCAGGTGCATGCCACAAACCGGGCAATCACCAGGCTCATCGTAAGTCTTGTCACCCTCGCAGCGCATGGAACAGTAATATTTTCCCGAACCTGAAGCCGTCGACGAGTGTGCCGGTTCCTTCATTTCGTGGGTATGGTCATGTTTGCTGTGCTCAGTCGCCTTCATTTCACGGGAAGGGGCTTTGCTGTGTGTATGCTCATGAGAAATCATTGTATGACTGTGTGTTCCATGGTCTCCCGAAGGACCGCCAACAGGAACCAGGTGCATGCCACAAACCGGGCAATCGCCTGGCTGGTCGTAGGTTTTGTCGCCTTCGCAGTGCATGGTACAGTAATATTTTCCGGAACCTGAAGCCATCGGCGAGTGTGCCGGTTCCTTCATTTCGTGGGTATGGTCATGTTTGCTGTGCCCAGTTGCTTTCTTTTCACGGGAAGGGGCTTTGCTGTGTGTATGCTCATGAGAAGTCATTGTATGGCTGTGTGTTCCATGGTCTCCCGAAGGACCGCCAACAGGAACCAGGTGCATGCCACAAACCGGGCAATCGCCTGGCTGGTCGTAGGTTTTGTCGCCTTCGCAGTGCATGGTACAGTAATATTTTCCGGAACCTGAAGCCATCGGCGAGTGTGCCGGTTCCTTCATTTCGTGGGTATGGTCATGTTTGCTGTGCCCAGTTGCTTTCTTTTCACGGGAAGGGGCTTTGCTGTGTGTATGCTCATGAGAAGTCATTGTATGGCTGTGTGTTCCATGGTCTCCCGAAGGACCGCCAACAGGAACCAGGTGCATGCCACAAACCGGGCAATCGCCTGGCTGGTCGTAGGTTTTGTCGCCTTCGCAGTGCATGGTACAGTAATAACTTGTACCTTCCACAACCTCTTTATTATTTGTTTTCGAATGACTATTCATTATGTTTATCAATTATATGTTATGAAATTTATTAATCGGGCAGCTTAGCATGAAGATAATACCAAAGATTTTTTTAAATATCTTTTAGGATACTGTTATATTCTTCTTTGGTAATTTCACCGTGGGCATACCTTTTTGACAGGATATTGCGGGCTGTTTCCGTATAATACCGGTTCTCAACAGGATCTCTGCTGAAAAGGATGTAGAGCAGCCAGACAAAGAGAGCCATCATTATCAGGCCTCCTATCCACCATAAGCCCATTCCCCAACCCATGTTTCCAAAATTCATCATGACTTTAATATTTAAATGATTAATACTTTATTTAACTATATATATATATTTACTCTCTATTTATGGTATAAAATATTGGCTGATACAAAGATATTATAAATGGGCATCATTATTTAGTACATTTGTCCAACCATCGAGCGCAAAAGCACCCGGTTCGCTTATACTGTGAGCATCAAAGGAAAAAACTTCATCCAAATCGGAGTTAAGCGGTTCATAACTTTTAACTGCTTTCTTCCAAAGCGACGCGCTGTGCAGGGTCGCTGAAGCAACAGCAATGAAAGATACGAAAATGAGCAACTTGTGTAACATGGCTGAATTTCTTTTGGTTTATATTATCTCTTATCCGCAGCAGCAGGAAGAACCTTTACCTCCGGTTCTTCCGTTCCTTCCACTCCTTACGGGCGACTTTCTACTTTCCTTTGCCAGGATTGAAATCTTATTAAAAAGTCCGGGATTACGTTTTGCAGGTAATTCCTGAAAATCGAATGAGGCTTTTGACAAGGCTTCTTTGAGAGTGTCAGGGGACTCCAATTGCGGATAGTAATCTACCTCTACAAAATCCAGACCCAAATGCAGGCCTTCGACCCCTTCCAGTCCATTTAACACTTGAAGGACATTGTTTTCATATTCTCCGGAAATAATTTTCTCCGATTGAAACCGCACTGTATTCAAATAATTTTTCATGGCTTTTAATTTTCTACAAACATAGTATCAAACAGTATTTTAGGTATTACAAAATTACGAGAAAGACTTATATGTTTTTTAGATTTATCTGGCACTGGCAACAAGGTAAAAGAGTGTGGAAATATTGGTTGAACCGGAAAAAGTTTCCTTTAAACAAAAAGAGCCTGCTCCTGAACAGAATTCTGTATCGTAGCAAGCTCTTTTCGAAAATTAGGTTCAAAATTTTACAAAGATGCAACCACCCGCTTCAGTTTTTCACTGATTTCCAAGGCGATGATCTTCATATCTGCATTATCGACTTCCGCCATTGCGGCAACGGGATCAATAGAGCTCACCTCTACCTCGCCACCGTTTTTCTGAACAATAAAGTTGCAGGGAAGCATTGTTCCGATTTTGTCATCGGCCTTTAGGGACTTTAAAGCATAAGGTGGATTGCAGGCTTCCAAAACCATGTACTTCTTGAAATCCACGTTTAACTTTTCTTTTAATGTTTTTTGAAAATCAATTTCGGCAACCACACCGAAGCCTTCTTCTTTCAACGCTTTTTTTGTGCGGTCAATGGCTTCTTCAAAAGAAGCGCCTGCTAATGTTTTTGTGAAATAGTAACTCATGTCTTTATTTTTTTATAATGATTATTACTTTTGAATTATGGCACAAAATTAATGCATCATTCCGGGTTACATGTTACATAATTATGGTAAAAACTTATAGATTTTTCAAAGCACCACTATACAGTTGCTGACCAGATAGTGCAGTCCTCACCGGATAATAAAGATCATAGGAGGGCTCTCCTGTTGCACAACACATAGTGCAACAATAAGGCAACCAGTTCCCGGAAAAGAGAATAAGGTCAATTGATGACATTAATCTCGCCGGTTTTGATGCGGATTGATTTTTCAACGTTTGAAACAAAAATCCAGCCATCACCGCTTTTCCCTGTATATCCATATTTTCTAATCACCTCTGTAAGTACATCCAGTCGATTTGCAGGACAAATCAATTCTATCTTTACCACGGTGGAATATTTCTGAACCAGATCAATTGAATAGCTAAATGATTCGCTGTCTGCCCATTGAGATAGCGCATTGGCATCAAGAACAGTCATCCCTGAAACACCTTCCCTCTCCAGTTTACGGATAACAATCTCAGCTTGTTCTTTTCTAACGTAAGCTTTAATTTCTTTCATAGTTTTATTTTTTATGGATTAAACTTTATGCCAGCAGTATAAACTTTTCGAATCTGTTTTTTATCAAGGGAGAAGAGGCTGGTCATCTTCTCCCTTATATCTGTTTAGTACACCCCTGCGGGTTAATTCTCTTTTTCTGTTAAAGCAATTTTTGTTAAAGCAGCCTTTTTAAATTTTCTTTTCTTAATAATATAGAAAATTGCGGGGAAAATGGTTAGTCCCAGTATCATAGTGGTGAAAATTCCACCAATCATAGGTGCTGCAATCCGTTTCATCACGTCGTTACCGGTAGCGCTCCCTATCATAATTGGAAGCAAGCCAAGAGCCAGCACAAGAACCGTCATCATTGTAGGCCGAATCCGTTTTACCGCACCATCAAAGATAGCATCGCGCAAATCGTGTAGGTTATTCATTTTGCCTTGTTTCACCGCCTTGTCATAGGCAATATCAAGGTAAAGCATCATGACGACTGCAATCTCGGCACTTACACCGAGCAGGGCAATCATACCCACCCAGACGGCAACACTCATGTGGAAACCGGCAAAATAGAGAAACCAAATAGCACCCACGAGTGAGAAGGGAAGCGAAAGTAAAATAATGCCTGTTTTTACAAATGACTTCGTGTTAAAGTACAGGAGCAGACTCACTAAAAACAAGGTGATGGGAATTACGAGCGCCAGCCTTTTGTTGGCACGCTCCATGTATTCGTACTGACCGCTCCAAACCATGGAATATCCCGGTGGAAGGTGTATTTGAGCATTCACAGCCTCCTTAGCTATCTTAACATAGGAACCAAGGTCAGTATTCTTAATATCAACATAGACCCAGGCATTGGGCATAGCATCTTCCGACTTGATGGCAGGGGGACCTTTTCTCACCACAAAGGTTCCCAGTTGGTCAAGTGGGATATTCCCACCTTTGGGAAGCGAAACCAACACCCGTTTCAACGCAGGTATATTCTCGCGGTAGTCACGCTGGTACCTTAAATTAACCGGATAACGTTCTAGTCCCTCCACCGTTTTGGTGATATTCATCCCTCCTACGGCAGACATAAAGACGTCTTGCACAGCCCCGATGGTAAGACCATAACGAGCGATAGCATCACGATCAATATTAAAGTCAACATAGTTACCCCCTTCTGCACGTTCGGCATAAACCGAGCGCGTACCGGGTACTTTTCGGATCACCTTTTCAACTTCTTTTCCAAGACGTTGGAGTACACCCAAATCGGGACCGCCAATTTTTATCCCTACGGGAGTTTTTATTCCCGTGGAAAGCATATCAGTCCTTGCTTTGATGGGCATAGTCCATACATTGGTGACCCCTGGTATTTTGAGGGCTCCATTCATTTTGCTAATCAGATCTTTAACAGCCATATCCTTAGGCCATTCACTCTTTGGCTTCAGCCTGACAACCGTTTCAATCATCGACAAGGGAGCCGGGTCGGTGGCAGTTTCTGCCCTTCCAATCTTACCGAATACGGATTTTACTTCGGGGAACGACTTGATAATTTTATCTGTTTGCTGCAGTAACTCACGAGCTTTGGTGATGGAAATTCCAGGTAAGGTGCTGGGCATGTAAAGCAGATCGCCTTCAAAAAGCGGAGGCATAAACTCCGAACCAAGTTTTTTGTAAGGGAACAAGGTAGCCACAACAATCAACAAAGCTGTTACGATCACAAACCATCTCCTTTTCATTACAAAGTCAACAATGGGATGATAAATATTCATCAGGAATCTTGTAATCGGATTATCTTCTTCCTTTACCATCTTGCCACGGATAAAAAAGTGCATCAAAACAGGAACAATGGTAATGGCGAGAAGTGCAGCAACGGCCATAGAATAGGATTTTGTATAAGCCAGGGGTTTGAACAACCGTCCTTCCTGATTCTGAAGAGCAAATACCGGAAGGAAAGAAACAACAATAACGAGCAGCGCAAAGAATATCGTAGGGCCTACTTCTTTTGAAGCATCCAAAATAACTGCCCAGTGTGGTTTCTGCTCATCTTTCGGTTTTAGCTGGTTGTGTAACACATGAAATTGCGCGTTCTCAACCATGATAATGGCAGCATCCGACATGGCCCCGATGGCAATCGCTATCCCCCCAAGCGACATAATATTTGCGTTAAGCCCCTGCAAGTGCATGATAAGCAATGCGCCCACTGTTGCCACAGGAAGTGTAAAGATGGCCACCAGCGAACTTCGGAAGTGGAATAGGAAGACAAAGATAACCAACGATACGATCAGTATCTCTTCAAGCAGCTTATCTTTTAGGTTGTCGATGGCTCTGTCAATGAGCCCGGAACGGTCATAAGCCGTAAGGATTTGCACATCGGCAGGAAGTGATTTTTTCAATTCCGCCAGCCTTTTCTTAACGCGTTCAATAACTTTTAAGCCGTTCTCACCGACGCGCTGGATCACAATACCGCCCACCACTTCGCCCTGGCCGTTCCAGTCGGCCACACCACGACGTAATTCAGGCCCAATATCTATATTTGCCACATCTTTCAGATAAACGGGAGTTCCTGTAGCCTGGTTGACTCCAATGGCAATCATTTGGAGGTCTTTTACGCTTTTTATGTAGCCCAGACCTCGTACCATAAACTCCATTTCTCCCATTTCGAGCAACCGGCCACCTACATCATTGTTACTCTGTTGAATGGCCTTTTTAATCTTTTCGAGTGAAATATTGTAAGAAGCCAGTTTTATAGGATCGATGTTCACCTGATATTGTTTTACAAACCCACCGACACTAGCTACCTCCGCCACACCGGGAACGGCAGACAATTGATAGCGCAAAAACCAATCCTGTATGGAACGCAACTGTGCGAGGCTTCTCTTTTTTGACTTCAGCACATATTCATATACCCAGCCCAGCCCTGTGGCATCAGGCCCCAGTTCAGGCGAAACCCCTTTAGGCAGCTGGCTACGCATGGAGCTTAAATATTCCAGCACACGGCTTCTTGCCCAATAAAGGTCAGTATTATCATTAAAAATGATGTAAACCAACGAGAAGCCGAAAAAAGAATAACCTCTCACATCTGTGGCTCCGGCAACTGAAAGCATTTTGGTGGTGATGGGGTAAGTAACCTGATCTTCCACAATCTGAGGCCCCTGTCCCGGAAATTTTGTAAGAATAATTACCTGCACATCACTGAGGTCAGGGACGGCATCTACGGCAGTATTTTTTATGGCGTAACCACCGACTAATAGTAAGACTACAGTCAGGATCATGACCATCACCTTATTGTTGAGAGACCATTCTATAATTTTAGCTAAAAAGCCTTCCTGTTTATTTTCTATAGGTGTCATTTTATCTCCTTTTTTATATGAGTTTGATTATAAGAGAGCCCGTGTTTGTCAAATTATTTTTTAGATAATCAACACATCTATTGCGAAGTATTATGCGCCAAACTATGGTAGCACCCGAATTGTATGATCTTGAATTCCGATTCATCATGTCCTGAGCATTGTTGTCTCCGCTTTTCTCAATGGCTTTCAAATTAACGGCTTCCTTTCCTGGTGAGTTCAGACTTCTTATTATTCGTTCCGGCCTTCTTCTTACCAGCTGGCTTTGTCATATCCATACCCTTCATATCCTTTTTCTCCTTTTTGGCATTAATCTGTTTGCCTTTGGCATTTTCATTCGTTTTGGAAGGGGTGAAACCACTTAATGCAGCATTCAGGTTGGATTCGGAGTCAATGAGGAATTGTGCCGAAGTAACGATGCGTTTTCCTGCCTTTAATCCGCTCAGCACTTGATAATAGCCTTTGGAATAAGCGCCGAGTTCAACTTGAACCGGCTTAAATTTTCCGCCACCCAAAGCAACAATCACCGTATTCACCCTTCCGCTGCGCAAGATGGCTTGCTCAGGAACAAGGGGATGAATTCCAAAACTTTTTCCTCTGATATCAACCGAAGCAAACATGCCCGGCTTAAGCTCTCCATTTGGGTTGGGAAGATCAATACGCACCTTGATAGTACGCGTTTTTGTATCCAATGTAGGGTAAATAAACGAAACTTTTCCCGTATAAACTTTACCTGGGAGATAGTCAAATGTCACCCGTACCTGGTCGCCCAGCCCAATTTTGAACAGTTCGTACTCATAAATATCGGCAAGAATCCACAAATTACGCAGGTTGGCGATCTTTAACAGGGGTGTTCCCCGGTTGATTTTGGCACCTTCTTCAACTCCCTTGTACAAAACAGTTCCATCGAAAGGAGCGGTGAGGATAATGTATTTCCTCACCTTTTTTGTCTCTTTCAGATGTTGAATCTCAGCAGATGTAACATCGAGCAGTTGCAATTTTCGAATAGCATTCTTTGTTAAATTACTTCTTGCTCCTGAGGTACTCATGGCATTATCGTACGCCAGTGCAGTCAGGTATTCCTCCTGTGCTGCCACCAGCTCGGGCGAATAAATCTTAATCAGCTTATCGCCTTTGTGCACCTTTTGTCCGGTGTAGTTAATGTACATCTTATCAATCCAGCCACCTATCTTGGTGGTAGCCACATATTCTTTTTGTTCATCAGGATCTAAAATTCCGTTTGTCAATACATCGGCATTTAACTCACCGGATTTAACAATAGCGGTCTTCACGTTCATATCCTGTATCATAACCGGACTGACAGAAACCACACCGGCTGCGCCGGAAGCATTTGCATAAACAGGAATGAGTTCCATACCCATGGATGATTTACCCGGCGCATCATGTATCTCATTCGGGTTCATGGGAGCCCGCCAGAACAATACCTTTCTTTTTTTAGCGGTTTCCGATTTTTGGTTTGTTTCACTTTTTGTGGAAGAAGTTCCTTGTATTGATGCCCCTCCCGCATAGAAATAGTATCCGCCCACGCCTAGTGCAGCACCGATTACTATTAAAGCTGTGTAGATAAAAATTTTCTTATTCATGTTTGTTTACTTTTATTTTTCAATTAATATGTTAACCTTGAACCAGTTAAGAACTCAAGCTGTGCCACCTGAATCGTATAATTGGTTCGCAGCTTTGCCAGTTCGGTTTTTATTTTTAAAATATCGTCTTCTGCCTTAATGACGTTTACAAAGTCTATTTTATTCACCTGATAATCGGCCATGGCAGCTTGGTAAGCCTGAATGGTTTGTGGCAGCATGGTTATTGCCAAAAGCTTTTCGCGACTCCGCAATTCGTTAATTTTCGCATTGATTTTACCAAAGGACTGCTGCAGGATTTGCAAAGAAGAATGGAATTGCTGGCCATAGAAATCCTGAAGATAACGGGCTTTATTCACCTCGGCTTTTATACTTCCACCATAACCCAGCGGGATGGTAACTCCCACCACAACACCCAGAAAACTTGGATAATTGATACCAGCGGAGCGGTTGTAGCTACGCAAGGTGTATTGCATGCCTACCTTAAAATTAGGATAATATTTCTGTTCGGCCTCTTTTTGCTGCAGAACCGCCTTGGTTTGATAAAGTTTTATTCCTTTTAACAACGGGCGGTTGCGGGCAGCAATTTTTAATAAGGTATCCGTCACAAAAACCTCATGGTTAATAGGTTGAATCTTCGGCGTGGCAATGGGAACCTGATCGTTACGCAGCAGATAAGCATTTAATTGCGCCTGCATTGACTTCGCGTCTCCTTTCAGGGCTTCTATTTTATCTTTTACACGTGTAATCTGCACCTCCACCTGCACAACATTTTCAAGGCTGGCAGTACCCACCTCAAATTTTCGTTTGGCTACCAGCGAGACCTGTTTAAGCAAAGCCACGCTTTCTTTCGCCAGTCCAATTTCGCGGCGTTTCTCCTGCAGAGTAAAGTAAAGGATAGCCATTTTCTGTGCAATCTGATTTTTGAAATCGGAAATTTCCTGTTTAACAATCAGGGTATCCATACCTTTTACCTCAGCTTTAGCCTTCAAAGCCCCGGGAAACGGGATGGACTGCGTGAGGTTCAACGCCGTACCGGTCATAGCTTCCTGCCGGAACGAAAATGTATTTACGGGTACGTTAAGCAACCCGACTGAAAAAACAGGATCGGGAAGATGAGTTCCGATGGGAATGTTTTCCCTGGCCATATTCAATTTTGCCTGCAACAATTTAATTTTCGGATTGACCTCCACGGCCTTTTTCACCAAAGCATGTAGCGATCCGGTATTCTGAGCCGAAAGAAGACTCCCGAAAAGCAGAAAGGCCATTAGAAACAGCAATGTTTTTGTTTTCATATTAAGCATTTTTATTATGGTTACACTTGATTTGCAAATGCAACTCTTTGTTTGTGTTATGGTTTAACCAATTTATTAAAATTCCTGAATTAAGAAGAAAACAACTTCGTTCCGGATAGAAATTATATCCTGAGAAAGTTCCTTCTGAATTATGGGGCAAAAATATATAGGTACTGAGGGCTACTGTTACACAATTTTGGAAAAGAGTTATAGGATTTTTGTACAGCAGGATAATCGGACTCCGGGAGCTTAAAAAAAGACGATTAATCGGGTGATGAGACACAGGCCGGAACTTGCCCCAATACAGGGTTCAAGCAGATGCTAACGCCAGTATTGCAGTATCAGCACTTGCCAGACATGTGAAAAAGAAATAAAATTAACTTTCCTTCTGTGGCCGGATGCCTTCAAAGATTTTAAAGTTTCCGAGGTGGGCTTTTTGAAAAAAATACATGAGCGAAACTCTTAAAACTCCCAGACCGTAAATCGTGCTGCGACTAAGGTTTATGGAAGATGCTTCTTCAAAATATTTGGTCGGACAGGTTATCTCTGCAATTTCCCAACCCGCATAAAATATCTGCGCAAGCATCTCATTATCAAACACAAAGTCATCACTACAGCTTTTGTAGGGAATACTTGTTAAAACGCGAGCCGAGAAAGAACGATAGCCGGTATGGTATTCCGAAAGTTTTTGGTTCATGGCCAGGTTCTGAAAAAATGTAAGCCCGCGGTTGGCCACATATTTGTACCAGGGCATCCCTCCTTTCAGGGCCCCTTTCCCCAGAATCCGGGAGCCAATCACCACATCGTAGACCCCATTGGAAATAAGATAACACATGGAATGGATAAGCTTGGGAGTGTACTGATAATCTGGGTGTAACATAACAACAATGTCGGCATTGAGTGACAACGCCTTATCGTAACAACTCTTTTGGTTTCCACCATAGCCCTTGTTTTCCTCATGTTTGATAACGTGCCGTATCCCCAACTCTGCCGCTACTTTCAGTGTTTCATCGCTACTATGATCATCCACAAGAATCACCTCATCTACTATGTCGAAAGGAATTTCCCGGTATGTTTTTTCCAAAGTCGAAGCTGCATTGTAGGCCGGCAGAACAACAACAATCTTTTTACTCTCAATCATCTGTTTTTGATTTTTTTTATTCCCGAATCAGGTACTCGCTTAAAAAAAGCAAATCCGTTTTTTTCGTAAAGTAGATGGAAAGCGCGATACCGTTTTTGAAACGCCGCTTTGCCAGTAATCTTAGTCACCACATAAACCGGTTTGGATATTTCACCGTTAAGCTTCTGTTGCATGCCGACAGGGGGTTCAATCTCCGGCGGTTTTTTCCGGAAATAGAAATACTGTGCGTAACTTTTAAATCCCCACACATCGACATAGGCGTTTTCGCCGGCATGTTTGGCATAAAAGTCGATGGCTGCATTTTGTGAATAGCCTTCCACTTTAGGCGTGATGATGAAAACCGAAAGTGTGGTGAAAATCAGCGTGGTCAGGAATATCCCTATTGTCATCCGCTGAATACTTTTCCGAAAACCAATAATCGAAAACAGTACCCCGGCAAACAAGAGTATGCCTAACAAAAACTCGAAGCCCGACCAGTGCACGTTTGCCTGCAGGTTGCCCACGGCAAAAGGATCGTGAATCCAGCCTTTGGCAATAATCCGGTCTTTAAAACGGATAAACAGCTGTAGAGCAACGAACAACATGCCTTCCAAGGCAGCTACGGCAATGAGTATCCCTTTTAGCCAGAACGGAAATCGCAACTCCTTTTTTATCATTTTAACAATCACATAGGTTGCAAAAAAGGTAATAGGGAAATAACAAAAGGAAGAGTAGTGTACAATTTTAGTTTTTACAATGGTAAAAAGAATCAGCACCACCCAGAAGCTGATCATCATCCAGTGGCGGAAAAGCTTTTGCCTGTCATTGGGATCACTAAACTTCCGAAAGGCGGAAAGCATAAAGACCGAAGCCGGAAAAACACCAAAAAAGAGGACCACAAAATGATAAAAGAGAAAACCACCATGGCCTGCATCTTTCTGAGAAAAAAGGCGAATCTGATATTGAATGAAATCCATAATGAGTGAAGCACGGCCATCAGCAATTTGAAGAATGAACCAAAAGCCTCCTACTATCAATAACGTAACCCCATAGATTATCAGAAAGCGGCCGTTCAAAATCTTCCTCCAGCTACCATTTAGCATGAGCCAGACGATAAGGGCAAGAAGGAAAACAAGCAGTCCCACCGGCCCCTTTGTCATAATAGCAAGCCCGATAGAGGCCGCCGACAAAAAGATAAGCCGGATTTCTTTTCCATTATGATTTGAGGCGAGGTACAAGACCATAAAATATATACCGAGAAAAATAAACAGGTTAAACCACGGATCAATAATCCCCGACCGGAAGTAAAGTTGTGGTAAAACTGAGCCGGCATAGACCAACACCCAGATAAGTCCGAAACGGCGGCTGAACAACTTATCGCCTATCAAATACAACACCATAAGGGTTGCTACACCGGCCATTGCATCCGGAAAACGGGCAGCAAATTCATTCACACCAAACAATTTCATCGAAAGCACCTGCATCCAGATAAAAAGGGGCGGCTTTTCCCAAAAAGGCAGGTAATTGATTTGAACGGTCAGAAAATCATGCGTTTGCAACATCTCACGTGCCGACTCGGCAAAATTAATTTCGTCCCAGTCAAACAAATGCACTCCACCGAGAAACGGCACGAACAAAAGGCCTGCCGCGAGTGCAATGAACAACAAGTCAATATACTTCCGTTTCATACTTTCTTTATATGAGACATACGGGATACCACAGAATAATTGCCGCAGCCTGGAAAATAACGATCAAAATAATAAACAGTAAAAAACATGACGAGAGTTCCAATAAGAGACCCTGCCAGGATATCCGCCATAAAATGCTGTGAAAGATAGACACGTGAAAAAGCCGTAAGTAGTGCTACCATTAGCCACAGAAACTTTAACCCCCGGCTTTCTGTCAGAAAAATCAGCATCACAAAAATACCAAAGGCTGTTGCCGAGTGGCCAGAGGGAAAACTGTTATAAGCATGCATGACGACACCCTCCACCAGATGTAATGTATGGATTCCCTTAAAGTAAGCAACCGGACGCAACGCATCTGGAAAGATCAAATGTTTACCCACCTGTACTAATATTGTAATCAACAGGTTACCAACAAGAAAAACTAAGGTATGCCTGAGCTGAACAAACAGAAATATCAACGCAAGCAAAAAGACCATCCACCCGTTTCCGAGTAAGGTAAAATATTTAAAAAAAGTATCAAAGAAACCTGAATGCAATTGGTTTATAGCAAGATGCAGGTCTGCTTTCGGATAAGAAACCACCAAAACCAAACCACTTATCCAAAGAAGGGCAAAAATCCCGAGAACAAAAGTATTTGCCTTGATAAGTTTTATCATACATTGAAAAAATTACTTATTAGCCCATCTAAAATGCCCAGCTGAAGCTACTTCTCCGGTGGCGTTTTCAGCATGCGAAATTACGTAATTTTGGGGCATGGGCAAATTCTCTCCACGACATGGAAAAAATACAGGAAAGTATCCGCTAAATTATCATTTTCCCACCTGATTAAGTGCTTTCCTGTTATGAATCTGCATGTTTTTGTATAATGAGGGGCTCATCCCTATCACTTTCTTAAACTGGTTGGAAAGATGCTGCACACTACTGTAACCCGTTTGCCAGGAGATTTCGCTTAGAGAGAGTTCATCGTAAATCAACATCTCTTTAACCTTTTCGATGCGCTGCAAGATGATATATTTTTCAACCGTTATTCCCTCTACAGAAGAAAAAAGATTGCTGAGATAGGAATATTCGAGCTTTAAGGTACGAGACAGGTGCTCAGAGAAATTGATATGCCCATCAACCTCTTTGTCATAGTGAATATACCGAATGATTTCCGTTTTCATCTGCTCGACCAATTGGCTTTTCCTATCATCGATGAGCTCAAATCCAAATGATTGCAGATTCTGATTCAGCTTCTCAAGGGTTTCAGCATCCGGATCGGACTCAATTATTGCTTCTCCGAGCACCACAGAAACCGGTTGTAAATTTAATTTTTTCAGTTCGCCTTCCACAGCCCGCCTGCACAGGTTACAAACCATATTTTTAATAAACAGCTTCTTCAATTTGATATCTGCCATTTTAATAACCTTTTAAATTGAAATGTAAAAATAAGAAAAATTTCTGTTGATTAAAATACTTGAAGATAAGAGTTGTAAGGAAACTTGTTTCATTGGTATTGACTAAGGGATTGTACCGGAAGAAATTATCACAAAACAAAATAGTCCGTTACAACCACTTGTTCTACAGTCTCTTTCATACGCTGGAGGATTTTGACATGGTCTGGATGCGAACGGTAAGCATTCAGGCCGTCTTCGTCATCAAAAACAGCGGTTAGCACCAAATGGAAAGCCGAGGGTCTGGTACTGATGTTCTGCCCGACTTCCATGGCCTTCAAAGATTCAACCGACGGCAAAAGCGATTCCAAAAGCTTTTTAAATTCGCCGGAAAGTTTCTCAACATCCTGATTGGCGTTAAATTTTACCATAACTATGTGTTTCAACATCATCTTATATTTTTATTTTTTTTAGAAAAAATTTTGGCCAGTTTCTGACGCGTAATGCTGTGTTCTTCCATTCCTTCCGACCCCAGCAGATAAGCTATAGGAGCGAGCTCGGGAAGGTTCTCTCCCAAAACACGAATAACCGCTGCCACGGGAACGGCAATAAACATTCCAGGCAATCCCCAGGTAAATCCACCGAAAGTAATGGCCAGAATAATCATAAACGGGTTAATACTCACATGGGAACCTACAATGTTTGGTGTAAGAATATTATTTTCAGAAAATTGTACAATAATAAACTGAATAATCACAAGAAAAGCATATTCCGGTGAACCCATTGTAAAAACGGCAATAAATAGCGGAAACATATATCCGATAATAGTTCCATAGTAAGGAATAAAATTCATTATTGCAGCCAAAACACCAAGCAGCAAGGCATGTTTCATACCGATAATAACAAAACCCGTACTGTTTAAAACCACCAGTATGGAAACTACGATAAAAACACCGGTCATGTAATGTACCACAAGCTGATTTACCTCATCAAGAATTTTCCGTGCAATAGCATGTTTTTCTGCGGGAACAACCATAAGGATAAAATTATGAAACTTGTTGCGGTAAAAAAGCAGGAAAAAAATATAGACAGGCATGATCCCCACGGTAAAAACCGTTTGAAAAGTGGCTCCGTATGTATTTTTAAAATTGCTTCCGCTTAAACTCAGTAGATTTGCCGCAAAAAGCTTAAATTGTTCTTTCAACTGAGGGGTCTCTACACCTGTCAACTGTGTTAAATATTTAAAAATAGAATTGATATTTCTTGATGCGGTAATTTTTAAAGAAGGAAGGTCTTCAAGGAAAAGTCCCATTTGCTTATAAATGAAGAAAAATATTCCGCTAACCACGGCGATCCCTAAAAGAATGCTTAAAATATTGGCAAGGATTCGAGGAACCCTGTGTTTTTCAAGATAGTTTGCAATGGGATAGAGTAAATAAGCAAAAAGTCCTCCTAAAGTAATCGGATAGAGATAATTACGAAATTCAGTCAAAATAAAATAGGTAAGCCACAAAAACAGTAGCACTATCGTAAGTCGAAGAATAAGCGGTAGCTTCAATGTTTCTTTCATAGAGCAATCAAAAATCAAAAATAAGCATAATTATTTTTCATCCGGAAACCCTATCAGGAATCTTAATTTAGTGGGGCATTGGCTTATAAAGCTGATTCCCGAATCGGTGGTTGCCTTATTACAGCAAACGCCGGATAAAAGAGACGAAAACAAGAGTGTCACTAACCTTTTCATCTTACATTTCCATATTATCTATGGTTGTGGAAAATATTTTCCTGGACTGCAAAATTAGAAATTCTCAAACAGCAAAACACTCTTAATTATTGTTAAAGTTTGGAAAACTCATTTTTAATGATTATTTTTTATTACCAAATCTTGGTTCTGAGGTTACTTGACCTGCCCTTGGAACAATCGCCAGAAGCCACTTCCGGATTTGCCATCAGGAAGTTTGAAACCGAAGTTGAAGATTCCAGGATTCGATAAAAGGCCGTCTTGTAAGCCCATACCGGTAGCAGGTATAGGAAATAATGAACCAGAAAAATCATCAAAAAGATTTCAATTCTCCACCCCCCAAAAAAACAGTAAAACATGGTTCCCAATTTCATTTGAAACCACCAATATAATTATGCTGCCAAGCTTTTATTTTTTACATTTGCCAACTAAAAGCAATAGAAAAAATGCGGTTTAAAATAGGTGATAAAGTCAGATTTCTAAATGAAACGGGTGGTGGGAAAGTTACCGCAATAATAGACAATATGTTAGTAAAAATTGAAACTGAAGATGGATTTGAGATGCCCGTTCTCAGTAAAGAATTGATTCCCGATTACCGGAGGCAGGAAGCTGAAGAAATAGATTTCTCTTTCCACAAGCCGCACCAAAAAGAAGCGCCGAAAACCGAGGAGACTCCCGAAACGGAAGCAACCAGTGTCAGCGACATTAACCCTTGGGGACAAACAAAGGAGGAGGAGGGTTTTTACCTGCTGTATGAGCCACACGAACAACAATGGATACTCACTGGCGACCTTGATGTTCTGCTGGTGAATCACACCCCTTTCGACATACTTTACAACCTTTTTCTGGAACGAAACGAGAACCTTGAAGGAGTTGATTACGGGTCGGTTCCATCGGAATCGAAAATTGTTCTCGCTACCATTACCCGCGATGAAATCGACCATTGGGTTCGGGGGATTATCCAAATAATAATGCATGAAACAAATCCCGAAAAGGTCTTTTTCCCGATCCATTCGGTGATAGACATTCGGGCAAACCGATTTTTCAAAGAGGGAAGCTACCTGCCCAACACGCTCACCAACGGAAAAGCCATTATTTCTGTCATTGCCAGGCTGTCCACTTTCCGTGAAGCAGCAGACAACACTGAACAGCAGAAATATGATACCGAACCGGGAAAGACAAAAACTGCCCTTAAACGTAAAATCCCTTTCATTGAAAAGTTTCGTACGGATGTTGACGAGGCGGTTGTCGATTTACATATTGGTGAAATCATTGATAATATTACCGGTTTGGAAAGTCACGATATGTTTCAGCTACAAATGAATCATTTCAGAAAGGCACTGGAAAGTGCCATTGCCGAAGGCTATCGAAAAATCACTTTTATTCATGGTGTGGGAAACGGAACATTAAAAAACGCCATTATCAAAGAGTTGAATGAATATGAACATTTGCAAGGTTCCATGGCTTCTATCACCAAATTTGGTGTAGGGGCGCTGGATGTTGCCATAGATAATAAAGTCTAATATCCAAATAATAAATGCCTGAATCAGACCACTTTAAAAAAATGATTCTGAAAATATATAAATTTTAGCCATAATTATGTAACAAGCGACCCTAATGATAAATTATTTTTGTAATTTGCTTCAAAAGCATTAATCCTCTAAAAAAGATGAATACATGAGTTACTATTTCACCAAAACAATTAAATAATATGAAAAAGTTATCCAATATATTTTTCTCCATGCAAAGCATGGGGGTTTTAATTCTTATTTTCGCTTTTAGCATTGGAACAGCCACCTTTATCGAAAATGATTTTGGCAGCACAGCTGCAAGAGCTGTGGTTTACAATGCCACATGGTTTGATATTTTGCTTGGTTTACTGGCGGCAAATCTTATTGCCAACATTTTCCGGTATCAAATGTATCGCAGAAAGAAATTTACAATGTTCATTTTCCATTCTGCATTTCTGATTATCCTTTTGGGAGCGGCCATCACACGTTTTGTAAGCTTCGAGGGCATGTTGCATTTGCGTGAAGGGGAAACTTCCGACACCATTCTCTCAGACCGAACTTATGTGGAGGTGAGCGCTACAACCGATAAAGCTTCCGTAAAGGCAAAAAAACATGTATTACTTTCTGTTCTTACCCCTGATGCTTATCATCAAGACCTGAGGGTAGGTGATAAAAACATTGAATTAAAGGCAGTTAAATTTATTCCTAATGCTCATGAGGTAATTTCAGAAGGTCAAACCGAAGCTCCTATCATTACTTTGGTTACCTCAGCCGGTACCCTGGGACGAATAAACCTTTATCTTAAAAGCGGTGACGAACAACAAGTTGGGAATCACGTAATAAAATTTGGAAAAGCAAATGATCCTACGGCGGTAAATATTTCCTTAAAAGAAGGAGCGCTTTTCATCACTGCTCCGGATTCGATTCACACAACTTCCATGAAGGGTGGAACATCTCAGGTGCTGGCTCCCGGAATACCCATTCCTTTGGTAAAAGGAAAATTATACAGCGAAAACGGACTCAGTATGGTATTGACTAATTTCTATGTCCATGGCAAAATTGATTACGTCCCCGGCAAGAATAAAAATGCCAATTTGATGGACGTGCTGGTTGTGAAAGCCACGTCTGGAAACCAAACTAAAGAGATTATGCTCAGAGGAGGAAAAGGTTATCGTGGTGAGAAAAACTTTTTTACGATTAACGGTATCAATTTAAAGATGGATTATGGCTCCAGTGAGATAAAGCTCCCTTTTTCCATAAAACTGAAAAAATTTGAGCTGACACGTTATCCTGGTTCCATGAGCCCTTCGAGTTATGCCAGTCGTGTGGTTGTTATTGATAAAGCAAAAAACCTGAATATGCCATATCATATCTATATGAACCATGTTTTAAATTACAGAGGGTATCGCTTTTTCCAGTCTTCTTACGATCGGGATGAACTGGGTAGCATTCTTTCGGTAAACCATGACTATTGGGGTACTCTTTTTACCTATGCGGGTTATCTTCTGATGGCTTTGGGTATGTTCCTGTCACTATTAAACACCAAAAGTCATTTTTCTACCTTGGGAAGATATTTGAGGAAAACCTCTGCCACAGGCAAGGCAGTTCTCCTTATGCTGTTTTTCACAGCTGCTTTTTCAACGGCCGGTTATGCCCAGCACGGGCATTTGAATTTCGACAAAATTCCGGTAATAAACAAAACGGAAGCGAACCAATTCGGTCATCTTTTGGTACAGTCCAACGATGGCAGAATAAAGCCGGTGAACACTTTGGCAAGTGAGATATTGAGAAAACTCACATGGAAAAGCCGGTTCCACGGTCTGAATCCTGACCAGGTTCTGCTGGGAATGATGAGCAGTCCAACCTACTGGCAACAGATTCCCATGATTAAAGTCACCAGTAAAAAGCTGGCAAAAATTATTGGCATAAAAGGGAAATATGCCTCCTATTTTGACTTCATCAACATGAAAAACAGTACCTACAAGCTTCAAAAATACGTTACGAATGTTTATGCTGAAAACCCTTCACAGAGAGGTATGTTCGACAAGGAAGTTATGAAAGTGGACGAACGAATGAACATTGCCTACATGGTTTATACAGGACAGTTTCTTAAAATGATACCCGATTCGAAAGACCCGCTTCATGCCTGGTACTCACCGGCTACAAAACCTTCTACCTTGTCCGGACAAGATTCGTTGATGGCTGTCGGCGTTATCCCGCTATATCTACAGTCGCTGTCAAAAGGGAAAACAAAGCTGGCCCATGAGCTGTTGACAAAATTTGCCTCATACCAAAAGAAATATGGTGCCTCACTGATTCCTTCGCAGAAGAAAATCAATGCAGAAATTCTATACAATCGATGGATGATTTTCTTCCGGCTCGCCATAGCATATGGGTTAATAGGCCTGATTATGATTGTACTGACATTTGTCGCCATTTTTAAAGACAACAAAACATTACGCATAATATTGAATTTCTTTGTGGGCATCATTTTTATCGGATTTTTATTACAGACTTTCGGACTTGGGCTTCGATGGTATATATCGGGGCATGCCCCGTGGAGTGATGGTTATGAATCCATGATATACATCGGCTGGGTTACCGTGTTGGCAGGTTTGTTGTTTTCGAGACGTTCGAAAATGACGATAGCCGCCACTACTTTACTCGCTTCCATCATCCTGTTTGTAGCACACTTAAGCTGGATGGACCCGGAAATTACCAACCTTGTACCCGTATTGAAATCCTACTGGCTGACCATTCACGTTTCAGTGATTACAGCGAGCTATGGATTCCTCGCTTTGGGTGCTCTGTTGGGTTTTTTCAACCTAATCTTAATGATTATGAAAACGCCCAAAAATCATTTGATTATGGTCAAACACATTAAAGAACTGACCACCATCAACGAGCGAACACTCATTGTCGGTTTGTATATGCTTGCCATCGGAACTTTTATCGGCGGGGTATGGGCTAACGAAAGCTGGGGACGCTATTGGGGCTGGGATCCTAAAGAAACCTGGGCTTTGGTCAGTATATTGATTTACAGTTTTATCGCACACATGCGATTTATTCCCGGTTTGAAATCCAAATTCACTTTTAATCTTGCTTCCATAGTTGGCTTTTTCTCCATTTTGATGACCTATTTCGGAGTGAATTACTATCTCTCCGGACTACATTCTTATGCCAGTGGTGCTCCTGTTCCCATTCCCCATTTTATTTATTATATACTCGGTGTTATTGTTGTAACGGTAATTCTGGCATATAATAACGAACTTCGGCTTAAGGAGCGGCAAAAGTGAAAACACGATTAACTTTGCAGTTAGGGTTTATTATGAAATAACGTATCTGGAATCGGCGAAGTAATTTTGTGCTT
>CAYLSW010000015.1:0-20029 GCA_964386145.1 uncultured Lentimicrobiaceae bacterium
TTCTATGAGAAATAAAACGTTCCTATTATAAGTTAAATGTAGCCCGTATAAAAATACGTCTTGGCAGGATAGGACGACCCACAAAATATTCGGCAACGGTTTGGTTATTGCCGAGACGGGGAGAACCTTCCGTAACACCGGCATTGTTGAGCAGGTTAAAAACGGAAAGGCCCAGACGCCAGGATTTACTGGTATTTTTGCCGAGAGAGAAAGTGTATCCGGCATCGATGCGAACAATATTAATAGGGTCTAACAGGATAGCATTGTTGTCACTTGTATATTTTTTGCCCATATAATTGTTGGAAAGATTGGCATCCCAATTTCCATCGCTGTATGCAATTCCCAACATCGACAAAAGCCGCGGCTGTCTTCTCAGCCAGTTTCCTACGTACTCAGGATGGCCTTCATATAAATCATAACGATGTTTCTGATAGGTGAAGTTACCATAAAAGTTCATATCTTTCACCAGACTCCAGCTCCAGGTAAGTTCTGTTCCGAATGTAGACGTTCCCACAAGGTTAACATCTTCAACTATACCGCCACCAGGTGCATTTATCCAATCAACCTGCCGTCTGTTTCTTAAAGCAACATAATAAAGTGCTGCAGTTGCTGTTAATTTACCGGAACTGTATTTCCAGCCACCCTCAGCCTGGTATATTTTCTCGGTGGAATAAGTCTGTGGTGAGCCATTGTGAAATTTAACTGCACGCAACATGGGAAAGAAGAACCCTTTTGACAGGTTTAAATAGACTGATGAGTGCTCCGATAAGGTATATAATCCTGCAAGTGCCACGGCATAATCGGTAGCACTCACCGTTCCTCTGGTCCAGGTTCCATCTCCCCATCGAACCGTATTCAGATTATTTCCTTGTGTAGAGTCTGTACTCATGGTATAAACCTTGCTTCCTTCGATATTTATGTCACCAACAGTGTGCCCCACACGCAGTCCGGCATCAATTCTTAAATTCCCCATCACCATTTCGTCTGTAAAATATACAGCTTGTTTGCTGCTACCGAAAATTTTGTTTGCATAATAAATACCCCTTCCGGAAACACCATTTGCGGTATAATTCATTGACTTACCGGAATTACCTGTATAAGTTAGATTTACAAGCTGAGGTTCATTGTTAAAAGTACCGAGGTAGCGGGTGATCACATCAAAATCACCTGCTTCAGCTCTGGCAAGGAAAGTTCCCATCGTTATTGTTTGGTTTACTTTATTACCGTTAATAACCTTGATGAATTTAAATTCTCCGGTCATGTCGGTCATGGGTCGTGTTCTATCCAATATCCTGTTTTCAAATAATTTATCTCCTGTATTCAAAGCTTTTCCCGTCTTGTCATAAGTGAACGAATATTGTGAAACGCCCGGTAATCTTGTATCAACATATCCCTGCAGAGTTTCAACAGGGGAAGCACCACTTACACCACCTCCATCTAAGAACAGGTTAAACTGATGTTTGTATTTAGCATATTTAAGTTTCGAGTCAAATCTCCAGTTGTTTCCTAAGTTTTGATTATAATTAAGCATTAAGAAGCCACCATTTGTGTAAACGCCGTTCCGAATAGGGGACTGATAATAACCTCCCGGCGTAGGATAAGCAAAATCTGCAGCAGCGACAGTTTGCGTTGTAAAAACCGGTTTACCATCGTTACCTGTTGCTCTTGAACGGTCTGAGCCATTTAATGGCAGAGGAAGAAAAAACTGAACTTTATCGTTTATATACTGAGCATATAAAGTTAATACGCCATGTTTGGTCACCTTTTTCAGGTTTCCTCTGAATTGTACGCCTTCGGTAGGCAGGCCTGTTACCAAAGGGCCGTTATCGTAACGGTAAGTACCGGTAAGCGCATAAAAAAGGTTGGATTTTTTACCACCAACAGGGCCGGAAGCAAAAAAATCTGCTTTGTATCTTCCTTTGTCTGCCCACTCCAGATTAAATGTTCTTTGCGGAGTTGGAGAGCCTGTTTTACTTGTATAACTAATAATACCGGCAACAGAACCCACGCCATATAACGTGGATACACCACCACGTACAAATTCCAAAGACCTGAATCCCAAATCGGGACGAAAATAAACGTCTTGCGCTGACGAGTTCATACCGAAAGTACTAAGCACCGGCATCCCATCAATAAGTATAGGGGTAAACTGATATTGCCCCCCGGAAGGTAAACCTCTCACAAAAATATTAGAGGCCACTTCACCCCCACCACCTTCTGCCGTAATGCCGGGAACCGTTCTTAAAATATCTGCCTCACTACTGGCGTTTAAGCGTTCCAGCGTTTTGGATTTAAACATGGTAATGGAAAGCGGAGATTGAAACTGAGTCCTCCTCGTATTGGTTGCCGTAACAACCACCTCATTTAAACCACTGCTAATTCCCTGCAATGCAACGCTAAAATTATTTTCGCCTTTTTTTAAGGTAGCAGGAATAGTTTGAGTTTTAAAACCTACAAAAGAAAATACCAAATCCACAATCCCTGTTTTTGTTGTCTGAAAAGAGAAAGTACCATTAGCATCAGTGGTAGTTCCTTCTGTTGTCCCTTTTATTACCACACTGGCACCAGCGAGCGGTGAGTTGGCCTTGTCAACAACCGTACCTTTTACGACAACCTGGGCAAAACCAGACGCAGAAAAGAGTAAGGCAAGAGCCAGAAACACATTTGTTAATTTTTTTTTCATAAGAATAATTTTTTAGTTATCAGTATTAATTTATGCAAAAATATGTTTCTTTTTGTTAATTTTACGTTAAAAAGCGTTTAACGTTACTTTATTTACGTAAATTTGCCGCAAACGTTTTCATAATTTATTATAATACAACTAAATATTATGAATGATAAAATGACTATGAAAGAGATAGCGAAAAGGTTAAATGTATCCATTACAACCGTTTCGCGAGCATTGAACAACAAATCAGGAGTTAGGGGAAAAACGCGAAAGGCGGTTATGGATCTTGCACAAGAGCTTGACTATATGCCAAACGAGATGGCTGCCTCGTTAAGGACACGTAAATCTAGCGTGATTGGTCTGATACTTCCGCGGGTGGAGCATTATTTTTTCTCCACTATTTTAAAAGGGGTTGTCAGCTCGGCTCAAAAAGATAATTTTTCGGTCATCTTGAGCGAATCGTCTCATATTCCGCAAAAAGAATCAGAGCTGATTGGCCGCCTGATTGGCATGAATGTATCGGGTATCATTCTGTCTCCCTGCCGAAGTGAGGTTGACATTTCGTATATAAAATCTATGGAAAAGAACAATATCCCGTTAGTATTGATTGACAGGACACCAAAAAATTATCAGGGGCATTTCGTAAAATTAAATGATTTTCACGGCGCCGAAATTGCAGTAAAACATCTTATACAGCAAGGATATAAAAAGGTTGCTCATATAAGAGGTCATGAATATTCGTCTATTGCAGAAGATCGTTATCAGGGATACTGCCATGCTTTGAAACTGAACAATATTGAATACATCCCTGCACTGGTGAAAACGTGTGAGTTTGTCAATAAAGAAGAAGGTTATTATTTCACCAAAGAGCTTTTGTTATCAGACGAAAAACCAGATGCGATATTTACCGTGACAGATGAGGTAGCTTTGGGGGTTTATAAAGCACTGAGAGAGCTCGGCTTAAATATTCCCATCGATATCGGCGTTATGGGCTACAGCAACTCAATGGTTTCCAGCTATGTATGCCCAAAACTAAGCACTATTGACCAGCCGGGCATTTTAATGGGGGAAATTGCTTTCGAGTTTTTACAAAGTGCATTGAAAGACAAGGACAATATCAGGCAAAAAATCTTCGAAGCCAAATTGTTGATTCGGGAATCCAGTGTACGAAAAAGCTTTTAAATAAGGCAGACATCAGGATTACAGAAAGGTTACACTTTCAAAAGACGTCTAACATTAAAGGCTGTAACCGTTAAATCGCGCGATGTATTTTTCAGTGCCTCTTCAAGCGTTCCGGACTTCGACTGGATAGAAAAGACCGAATACAGACCTATCTTCCGGATACTCTCAACATTGGCATCCAGTGTCCCGCACAGCGCGATGACTGGAATATTTTGTTTGTGTGCATGTTGAACAATACCGCTAATTAATTTTCCATGAATTGTCTGGCTATCAATTTTACCTTCGCCCGTAATAATGAAATCAGCCCCTTTTATTTGCGCATCAAAGTTAGTCAACTTCAGCATTAAATCAATACCTTTTTGAAGTTTTGCATTTAGAAAAGCCATTGCTCCAAAGCCAATACCTCCTGCAGCACCAGCTCCTGAGACTTCTGCAATATCGCTTTCTTCCTGCCTTTGGACAACTGTCGAAAAATGACGAAGTCCTTTGTCCAACAGCTCAATTTCTTTATCACTGGCACCTTTCTGCCGCGCGTAAACATAGGCGGCACCTTTTTCTCCGAAAAGCGGGTTGTCCACATCGCACAGTACATCAATTTTAATACCTTCAGGTACCAGCATCCGGCTTTTATCATAGTGATGCACTTGTTGAAGCTCACGTCCACTACCCTTTAGCAACCGGTTGTCCTTATCATAAAATTTTATACCAAGTGCGGTGGCCAATCCCATTCCGGCATCGTTGGTAGCACTTCCGCCAATGGCCAGCACTATTCCTTCAGCACCTTTCCGGATGGCATCGAGCAACAGCTGTCCGGTGCCGAAAGAGGAAGCCTCCATGCAATTTCTCTCATTATAGCTAATTTTCTGCAAACCAGAAGCCTGAGCCATTTCAATAAGCGCAGTACGATTTTCTTTTGAGAAAAAATAATAAGCTTTTACAGGTCGCCCCAAAGCATCTTCCACCGTTATATTTTCTTTTTCGGCTTTTAAATGGTCTCCCAAAATCTCCGAACTACCTTCTCCGCCATCGCCCAACGGGAAGATAACAGTCTCATCGGTCGGAGAAGCTTTTTTAATACCTTTCTGAATAGCTTCTGCCACATCTCTCGCGGAGAGCGCATCTTTGAAGGAATCGGGGGCTATGATAATTTTCATGCGTTTATAATTTTGTATTTAGTTGTTTATTAGATGTTTATATTTCACGCAAAGATCGCAAAAAGGAATTTACGCTAAAATCGCAAAGCCTTTTAATCAACCCCTTCCCGCTTGAAGCGGGACAAGTCGTGTGTTTAAAACCAATCATGGACGTTTCATCTTCACTTATTTTATAATCAAAAATACGGATCCTATTTTCTTATAAGCAGCACCACATTTTCCACATGATGGGTTTGCGGAAACATATCCACCGGCTGCACTATTGTTATCCGGTATTTTTCATCGAGCAGGGCAATGTCGCGTGCCTGTGTAGCCGGATTACAGCTGACATACACAATTTTTTCGGGCGCTGTTTGCAAAATCTGTTTAATCACTTTGGGATGCATACCGGCGCGTGGCGGATCGGTAAACAGCACATCGGGGATGCCGTGTCCGGCAATAAAATCTTCGTTCAGCAACGCTGCCATGTCGCCGGCATGAAACTCTACGTTGGCCATGTCGTTTTCCGCTGCATTTTTCCGGGCGTCGGCCACTGCCTCTTCCACCGACTCAATGCCTACCACGTGTTTCACAGAAGGAGCAATAAACAGAGCAATGGTTCCCGTTCCGGTATAAAGGTCATATACCAGTTCATCACCGGTAAAGCCGGCAAAGTCGTGAGCTGTCTGATAAAGTTTTTGTGCCTGTTCGGGATTGGTCTGGTAAAACGATTTCGGCCCCACCTTGAAATTGAGCGGTTTCCTGTCTTTACGTGCAGGCTGCATCACCTCAAGATTATGGTTTTTGCCCTTAAAAAGTTTGACTTCCAAATCATAAATGGAATCATTTTTCTTGGTATTCACCACAACCATCAGCGAAGTGATCTGTGGAAACTTCTCCGCCAAAAAAGCCATCATCGTCCGGATAGCCTTTTCATTTTCCTCACCAAAAATCATCACCACCATCAAATCACCGGTGGTGGAGGTACGGATAATCATGTTTCGCAAAAAGCCGTGCTGTTCGCGGGCATTGTAAAAACTAAAATCCTTTTCAATGGCAAAAGCTTTCACGGCCAGCCGGATGTCGTTGGAAGGCGCCTTTTGGAGATAGCACTGGTCAATATCCAAAACTTTATCAAACATTCCGGGCAGGTGAAAACCCAGTCCGCGGGTCTCCGGCATTTGGCCTTCAGAAGCCATGGGGTCGAACGTTGTCAGCCATCTCCGGTTGGAGAAAGTGAATTCCAGTTTGTTACGGTAGAAATAGATGTTTTCCGCTCCGATAATCTCATTAATTTCAGGATAGGGCACTTTAGCAATGCGGTCGAGACTATCTTTTACCTGCTTCTGTTTGAATAGCTTTTGATAAGTGTAGTCCAGGTGTTGCCATTTGCAGCCACCACAGAGGCCAAAATGGGCGCATTGTGGTTCAACACGATATTCGGAAGCCTTTTTCAGCTCGGTGATACGTCCTTCGAGAAAATGACGTTTTTTCTTATAAACCTGCACATCCACCACATCTCCGGGTGCGGCGAAAGGGACGAAAAGCACTTTTTCGTCCACACGGGCAACGGCTTTTCCTTCCGCGCCGGCGTCAATGATTTCAACATTTTCTATAAAAGGAAGTGGTCGTTTTTTTCTCGCCATAATGGTAATTTCAGCGGGCAAAGATACGGCTTTATCAATTTGGGAAAATTTAGCCTGATTAATTCACAAATTGATCTGTTGCAAAGCCAAACTGCTTTGATTAAAGGCAACGCCTGATTTTCGATTCTCGAAATAGCTAAGGCTACTGCTGCGAGTCGAAAATCTGCGCTCACCTTTATTCTTCGTATTTTAACTTCTCATGACGAAAAACTTATGAGTTAATCAGGTTAGAGTTTTTTAATACGTATATACTTTAAAACTTTCTGGTTTCTTATAGTTTGAAGAAAATGATAGAATTCAAACAATATCTTGTACAAATCTATAATATAGGCTGTTATGCTTCAGAATTAGGACTCGTCTTATGCCTTTCTTATATCTGGATTCCTGAAATAGTTTAGGATTATTCGATATTAATCTTATAATGTTTTCAATTTTATCTGTTTAAAATCTTGTACTTCGTTGCTTGCCAGATGTTTATATTTCACGCAAAGATCGCAAAAAAGAATTTACGCTAAAATCGCAAAGCCTTTTAATCATCCCCTTCCCGCTTGAAGCGGGACAAGTTGTGTGTTTAAAACCAATCATGGACGTTTCATTTGATAGATTGCTCTTTTCTCTTTCTGTCCAATTCTTTTCTAAATAGTCATAATAATTCGGAAAGTTTAGTCAGTACATGCTCCGTCCATTAAATTCTATAGTCTACTGATAATCAATACGTAAGAAGGATGAGGAAGTGCGGCAGGTGCAACATGTTTTATTCTGATTAGGGCTGAGTAAAAATCAGCAGCTTTTATATAATGCCAAAACACAGTAACAAAAAGTGGTATTTTTGCCCCAAAACAAATAAGATTTTGAAAATTGCCGTCAACACCCGGTTACTTTTGAAAAACAAGCTGGAAGGCATTGGATGGTTTACCTTTGAAAGTTTCAGTCGCATAGTGAAAGCTCATCCGGAGCACACCTTTTACTTCTTGTTCGACCGGGATTATGATGTCTCCTTTGTTTTCTCTGATAATGTGATTCCCGTTGTCATCCGCCCGTCAGCGCGGCATCCGGTATTGCATTACTGGTGGTTTGAGCATGCCCTGCCAAAAGCGCTTAAGAAGATTCATCCAGACATTTTTATCTCTCCCGACGCATATAATTCGCTAACCTCGCCATTTAAAAGTCTAATGGTTATCCACGACCTGAATTTTGTGCATTATCCGGAAATGATGCCCTGGCTGCCACGAAAATATTACAACTACTATACGCCCCGTTACGCGCTGAAAGCGGACAGGATTCTGACAGTTTCGCAATTTACAAGGCAGGACATTGTAAAACAATACAACATTGATCCGGCCAAGATAGATGTGGCATATAACGGCGCAAACACGCTTTACAAACCACTACCTGAGGAGCGGCAACAGTTGACGCGGCATAATATATCGCAAGACCGCCCCTATTTTATTTTTGTGGGGGCCTTGAATCCGCGAAAAAATATTACGGGACTGCTCAAAGCTTTCGATTTATTCATCCATGATACGGCCATGGACATCTGCCTTGTGGTGGTGGGAGAAAAAATGTTCTGGAGTCGTAATATGGAAAAGGCTTATGCATCTGTAGTGCACAAAAACCAGATAATTTTTACCGGACGTTTGGAACCCGAAGATTTAAGAAATGTGATGGGTTCGGCGTTGGCGCTGACCTTTGTCCCTTTTTTTGAAGGATTTGGTATTCCTATATTGGAAGCTTTCCGGGCAGGCATTCCTGTTATCACTTCCAACATCACCGCTATGCCTGAGGTGGCAGGTGATGCAGCGCTGTTTGTCAGTCCGTTTCAAACAAAAGAAATTGTCGATGCTATGAAAAAGATTACTTTTGTTCCGGATTTAAGGAGGAAGTTGGTAGAGAGAGGTCTCCAAAGAAGTCAGATGTTTAGTTGGGACAAGACCGCTGAACTTTTTTGGAAAGCCATTGAAAAAACCATGCAACAAGCAAAATCATAAAAGAATGAATATCTTAATTTTAGGATCCGGAGGCCGGGAGCATGCACTTGCCTGGAAACTGGCGCAAAGTCCAAAAGCGGATCAAATTTATATTGCTCCCGGTAACGCGGGAACTGCTCTCACAGGGACTAACGTTCCCATCAACCCCACTGATTTCGAGGCGATGAAAATGTTTGTCATCGAAAAAGAGATAGACATGGTGGTAGTAGGCCCGGAAGTGCCACTCGTTAATGGTATTTACGATTTCTTCTCAGAGAATAAGGTTTTGCATGATGTGCCGGTCATTGGGCCGGACAGCAAAGGAGCACAACTGGAAGGCAGTAAAGATTTTGCTAAGAGTTTTATGAAACGGCACTCTATTCCTACGGCGGCATATAAAACTTTCTCGGAAGAGACGTTGGAGCAGGGAGAGAAATTTTTGGAAGATATCAACGCTCCCTATGTTTTAAAGGCCGATGGCCTGGCCGCCGGCAAAGGCGTGCTTATACTCAACGATCTGGATGAAGCCAAAGCAGAACTACGGAACATGCTGGTAGAGGCTAAATTCGGGAGAGCTTCCGACAAAGTAGTCATTGAAGAATATCTTGATGGTATTGAACTCTCTGTCTTTGTGCTTACCGATGGAAAAAGTTATATCCTTTTGCCCGAAGCCAAAGACTACAAACGCATAGGCACAGGCAATACCGGATTGAATACCGGAGGCATGGGCTCCATTTCACCTGTCCCGTTTGCTAATTCCGCTTTCATGCAAAAGGTGGAAGAACAAGTTATCCAACCCACCATAGAGGGGTTACAGAAGGAAGATATTGACTACCATGGATTTATATTTTTTGGCCTAATGAAAGTAGGCGAGGATCCTTATGTGATTGAATATAACTGCCGTATGGGAGACCCGGAGGCAGAGTCAGTGATACCGCGGATAAAAAGCGACCTGCTGGATATTTTTGAAAATCTGGCAAAAGGCACACTCAACAAAGTCAGACTGGAAGTAGATGAACGCTATGCCGTATCGGTTATGCTGGTCTCCGGTGGTTATCCCGAAAGTTATCAACAGGGAAAAGTAATCAAAGGCCTGAACAACCTGAATAAGTGTATTGTTTACTATGCAGGCATTAGCAACGACGTGGAAAACAACGAGATAAAAACATGCGGCGGACGTGTTATGGCCATTACCTCCTATGGTGAAACCATGGAAGAAGCTTTGAAAAATGCTTATGTCAATGTAAAGCATGTCGATTTTGAAGGGAAATATTACCGGAACGATCTGGGCTTCGATTTAAAACAGTGATGTCCCATGATCATTCGATTTTTTAAAACATCCTATTTTTCAAGACTTCTGGTGCTCATCCTGCTTATTTTGATGTTGTGGCTTCCGGAAATAGTCATTATTTCAAATACTGTTTCTTCGGATCAGGCTAACTATCTTATATTAAATCCATTAGCTCAGCAGCTATTGTCCATTATTCTTTTCTTCTTAACAGCACTACTTATCAACCGGGTAGGCGAGAAGTATAGCCTTTCGAACAGAAACAGCTATCTCACAGCCTTTTTTTTCATCCTCATTGGCAGTGCCTCCATCTCTTTAACAAAGATGAGTCCGTTTCTTTTGGCAACCTTCTGTTTTGCTTGGTTCTACCAGAAGATATTTAATTTCCAAGCCAGTACAAAAATGGTCACCACTTCTTTTGACGCCGGACTTATTCTCGGAGTGACCAGCCTTTTTTTCCCTCCGGCCATACTTTTAATCCTGTTTGTCTGGTTCGCACTGCTGGTTTACCAGGCCGACCAATGGCGAGCCTATGTTACCACAGTCATTGGAACGCTTCTACCTTGGCTTTTTGTCTTCTTCGGCTATTTCTGGTTCAACAAACTGCCGGAAGTTCTACCCGATTTTTTGCAATATTTTCACTTTCGCGAAATGCTGAATCCTTTTGCAGGCAATCTGGAGTTGGTGATGTTTTTACTGATATTGCTGACAACGCTCACCGGCGTATTTTCCCTTGTTGGCAGTCTGTCTTCATTTAATGTTAGTCGGCGACAACATGCCTCTGTAAGTCTGTGGGGATTACTTTTTAGTTCGCTCATAATTTTTATGTTTAAAGTTCCCATTCAGGCACTTATGTTTGCTGCTTTGCCTGCCTCCGTCGTTATTGGCAGCTTCTTTTCACGGTTAAAGCAATTAAAATGGGCAAATCTATTTGTACTTTTGTGGATACTTTTCATTTTTGTCAACCATTTCTTGCCTCTGTTTTATGCTGCTTAAACATTACGATAAAAAGCTACTTACGGAAGCTGGATGCGATGAGGCCGGACGGGGTTGTCTTGCCGGAGCTGTATTTGCTGCTGCCGTTATTCTTCCTGTTGATTTTGAAAACGAACTGCTCAACGATTCCAAGAAACTCAGTGAAAAAAATCGGAATTTATTACGTGAAATCATTGAGAAAGAAGCCCTCAGCTGGGCGGTAGCTTCTGTAAGCCCGGAAAAGATTGATGAAATTAACATCCTGAATGCTTCCATCCTCGCCATGCATCGCGCCATAGCGCAACTAAATCCGGAACCCGGATTTCTTCTCATCGACGGCAATCGGTTTGACAGATACAAAGACGTTCCCCATACCACAATTGTAAGAGGCGACGGAAAATACATGTCCATTGCTGCCGCATCTATTCTCGCCAAAACCCATCGCGATGCATACATGTGCAAGCTGCACAACGAATTTCCATATTACGGATGGGATCACAACAAAGGCTATCCAACCTTGCAACATAAGCTGGCCATTAAGGCGTACGGCAGCTCTGCTTACCACCGGAGAACCTTCCGCTCTATCATCCAAACCCGACTGGAATTCAGAAAATAGCCAACACGTAAGCACAGATATATTAACAATCAATTGTTGAATAAGACTGTAGTCCGCAGTAAAAAAGCAGTAAAGTTTTCGTATTTTTGAGTTTTTATCAGGTGTACCGGATATGAATAAAAGATATTTCATTTATCTGTTTTTTTTGCTTTTGATTGTGGTGGCAGGAGTTTTATATCTGTTCAACACAAAAACAGTACGTCAGGGGAACCTGTGGCAAATGCTTCCCAACACGCCGGCATTGATACTTCAGACAGATCATGCCGGGGATTTTATGAACAAGTTCGGTAACGATAACGAAATTTGGAATGCGCTCATCCGGACGAAAGGATTTAAACATATTTACCATCAGCTCACCTTCGTGGATTCGATTTTCAGCACCAATGAACACTGGATCGGGCAGTTCAAACAAGGTGAACTTTTTGCAGCTGTGTATCCGGGAAAAGACCAGTTCTTATTCCTGTTGCAAAGCAAAAAGTTACCCCGCATCGAAACCATTAAGAATTTCCTTAAATCATCTTTGGGTAAAGGCTTTGCGATAATCTACAAACATCGGGGAAACTTTCCGGTCACTGTGATTAAAATCTTCAACTTCGCGACTAACAAATCTTGTTGGTTATGGAAGATGGACGGTTCACTACTTTTCACCACACAAGAGAACTTAATGGAGGCTTCCATATCGGGATATTCCATGCGGGAAATGCATTTCAGCGACAGCTACGACTTCAAAACTGTGGAAAAAACCAGCGGGAAACTTGTGGATGCACGGCTTTTTATTTACTACCCGGTTTTGGGACAACTTTTTTCCGGCTTCACCGCAAGCAGATTTAAAAACGTTGCCCAAAGCATCGGACACTTTGCCGGATGGAGCGAAACTGACCTAATGATCAATTCAAAGGATATTATCTTCAGTGGTTATACTCAAGCCAATGACAAAAGCACTTTGGCAAACTTTAAAAGTCAACAACCGGTTTTGTTAAACGCCTACACACTGTTTCCTTTCAACAGCACTTTCTCTTTCTCACAGGGCTTCTCCGACTTTTCAACCTTTGCCGATAAAAAGATTACGGCCAAATTTAAAACAGCTTATCGGTCAGATATCGAAAGTCTCATTAAACTTACCGGAAACGATGTCTCGCTTGTTTCCAATGCCCTAAACAACAAAGAGATTCCACAGAAAACATGGGCTATGGTACAACTAAAAAATCCCCCACGGATAGCACAATTACTTAAGAATCTGGCCTTAAAAAGCGGGAATCATAAACTTTATCACCTGGAAAATTATAATATACGAAAAATAAACATAGACCATTTCTTACCCAACCTTTATGGTGAGAGATTCTCCACCATCACACAAAATTATTATTGTATTATCAATGGCTTTGCGGTTTTTGCCAACTCACCCGAAGCACTGACCAACCTGATCCAATACAGCGAAACAGGGAAAACACTGGATTTGGATGAAAACTACAAATCTTTTTCCAACAACCTTGCAGGCACATCAAATGTACTTATTCAAATCAGACCCCGCTCCATGCCGGGACTTATTGATTATTTTCTTAATAAAAAAACAACGGCATCCCTCTCAGGCTATGACTCTTTTTTGAAAAATATTCAGGGAGTTGCCTTTCAGTACAGCCGGGATGCTTCCCTGTTTTATACCAACTTCTACCTCCGCTACAACAAATCCTTCAAAGAAGAAAACCTGGCACTTTGGAAGACTAAACTGAACGATGCCATTGTGGGTAAGCCGTTTTTGGTAAAAGACCACAAAAGCAAAAAGTACGACATCATTGTTTTCGACCGCGGAAATCGTATGTACCTTATCAACCATACGGGAAAAATACTATGGACCAGGCTGCTTCCTCAACTACCCCTGAGCCCCATTTATCCAGTGGACTTTTACAAAAACGGGAAAATTCAATATCTGTTTAACACAAAAGACGACCTGTTTCTCATCGATCGCAAAGGCCGGTATGTGGCCGGCTATCCCATTGCAGTCCATCCACATGCAACCAATGGATTAAGTCTGTTTGATTATACCCATCGGAAAGATTACCGTATCCTGCTGGCACAAGCTGACAAACGCATTTACGATTACACATTAAACGGCGACCAGGTAAAAGGGTGGAAAAAACCGCAAATGCAGGCCTTTGTGACTCAAAAAGTTGTACGACTGTTGGCTAACAGAAAGGATTACATCATCATCAACGACGATGCCAACCATGTTAAAATTGTCAATCGACGGGGACAACAACGAATTTATTTGAAAGCGCCGGTGAACAAAGCGAAACATTCTGGTTATTTTGTGAATAAAACCAACAACAAGGGGCTTATTCTGACCACCAACACCTCCGGAAAACTGGTTTATATTTCTGTCAGCGGAAAACTTCGGTTTACAAACTTTGGGAAATTTTCTCCAAATCACTACTTCCTGTACGACGATTTCAATGGCAATGGCTTCAAGGATTTTATTTTTGTTGACCACAACCGGTTAAAAGTCTTCAACCGTTTTAAGAAACTCCTTTTTTCCTATACTTTTAATGAAGACATCACCGTTCAGCCTGAATTCTTTTCGCTGGGCGACAGGCAAAAAGTACTGGGCATTGTGGCTTCAAAAGAGAAAATCATTTATCTGTTCGACAGCAAAGGCAACATCCTCATAAATCGCGGATTGACCGGAGAAACACCATTTACTGTGGGCAGCCTTAACAACAACCGTGAGGTAAACATTATAACAACCACGGGAAGTACCTTGTACAATTACCGAATCAAATAAAGATATTGACTTACCGCATATCTTCCAACTCGTAGCCGGGAAAATCTTTGGGGTTATAAGTAAAAGTTCCCGGTGGAAAATTTACATCCGCTTTAAAATTGAAGATATCGTAAGTGAAGACATTCCCATCATCATCATACAAAGAGAATTTTTTCACAAGATATTTGGTAGCATCGATGGTGATGGTGACTTTGTCGAACGCGGATTTCTTTTTGGAAGTCAAAATCAGAGTCTTCACATTGCGCTTTCTCTGTCCTTTTGCAAACTTTGCTTTATAATCGGAATATTCCTCCAGAATTTTTGTTGGCGACACATTAGAGGGGTCATTAGGGTCCAGCGTGCTGAGCATCACCTCTTTGGAATCTTTTATAACCGTCCACATGCTTATGCCGTCCGAAATGATAATTTGTCCCATCAATGCAATGCGAAATTTATCGCCTTCCACATATATGGTTCCTGTCTTCTTTTCATGAATGTCATTTTGTTCATTCACCATGGAATATGACAAACCGGAAGAGAAGTTCTTGTAAGAAGACATTTTATCCAGTGTCTTTTTCAGCAGCTTTTGCGCATTATTTTGGGCATAAAGCGTTCCTGTAAACAAGAGTGCGAGAAGTATTGTGATTTTTAATTTCATTTTTAGCAATTTCATACGTTAAATTTCATTTTTACTGTCCAGGTCCTTCAAAAATTGTTCCAAAGCCATATCGTTTGCCACTCTTACCTCCCGGGCTTTGCTTCCCTCGAAAGGGCCGACAATTCCGGCAGCTTCGAGCTGGTCAATAATTCGACCGGCACGGTTATATCCCAGTTTTAGTTTCCGTTGCAAAAGAGAGGTGGAACCCTGTTGTGTTTGTACAATGAGGTGGGCGGCATCTTCAAAAAGCTCATCCCTTTCGTCTAAATTTATGGAACCGGGCGTTTCTGTCTCTTCATCATAATATTCAGGCAAATGTAACGCATCGGGATAGGCACGCTGCTGTCCGATATAATCTGTAACTCTTTCCACTTCATCGGTATCAATAAAAGCACACTGCAAGCGAATCAGGTCGCTGCCGGTGGACATAAGCATGTCGCCGCGGCCCACAAGCTGGTCAGCCCCACTTGTATCAAGAATGGTACGGGAATCAATTTTAGAAATCACACGATAGGCGATCCGGGCAGGAAAGTTGGCTTTTATAGTGCCGGTGATGATGTTTACCGAAGGCCTTTGGGTTGCGATAATCAGATGTATTCCCACGGCACGCGCCAACTGTGCCAACCGTGTGATGGGGCCCTCCACCTCCTTGCCGGCTGTCATAATAAGGTCGGCAAACTCGTCCACCACCAGCACGATATATGGCATAAACCGATGTCCGTGGTTTGGGTTCAGTTTTCGCGCTTTAAATTTCAGATTGTACTCTTTGATGTTTCGCACCTGTGCTTCTTTCAGTAGCTCATAGCGATTATCCATTTCGATGCTCAGCGAGTTCAACGTGCGTACCACTTTCCGGGTATCCGTTATAATAGCCTCCTCCGAGTCTGGAAGCTTGGCAAGATAATGCCGTTCGATACGGGAATAAAGTGTCAGTTCAACCTTTTTGGGATCAACCATAACAAATTTCAGCTCAGCGGGATGTTTCTTGTACAAAAGCGAGGCAATGATGGCATTCAACCCCACCGATTTGCCTTGTCCGGTAGCACCGGCCATAAGGATGTGCGGCATTTTGGCAAGGTCAACTACGAAGCTTTCGTTGGCAATGGTCTTACCCAGTCCCAACGGCAGTTCCATCTTGCTGTGTTGAAATTTCTCCGACTCCAGTATGGAACGCATGGAGACAATGGAAGGATTCTTGTTGGGAACCTCAATGCCAACGGTTCCCTTTCCGGGGATAGGAGCAATAATCCGGATTCCCATCGCCGACAGACTCAGGGCAATATCATCTTCAAGATTTCTGATTTTTGCAATACGGACGCCCGGTGCCGGGACAATCTCGTAGAGAGTTACCGTAGGGCCGATAGTAGCCTTAATTCTTACTATGGAAATGTTGTAATGATCAAGCGTATCTACAATCTTTTGTTTGTTGGCCTCAAGTTCAGCAAGATCAACTTTTACATCCTCATCATACCTGTTCATCAGGTCAAGTCCGGGAAATTTGAAATCGGGCAGGTCCAGTGTAGGATCAAATTCCGTATCCAACCCTTTGTGCTCGCCGGGAATAACTTTGGCCTTCGACTCCTGTTTAGGTTTCTCAATGGTAAGCTCCAATTCGTTGGATTCCTCTTCTATAGAATTTTCCACATGAGCCGCTATCACATCTTCTTTTTCAAAAACATTCGTGACAGCTTTTTCTTTTGCCGTGGATTCATCCACCACGGAAAATTCAACCGTGTTGTACTTATCCTCAGGTCGCAAAGAATTCCCAGCAGTCTTTTTATTATTAACAACTTCTTCTTCCCGTTTTTGTTCCTCCTTCCACTTTCTTTTGAACGAAAATTTATAGTGAATAAGAATGAGAATAGCAGGAATAAAAATAGTCACCAGAATCAATCCCAGTGTGCCAATATAAGTTATCAGCCAGATATTTAGCCTAAAACCAAAATTACCGCCCAAAATATTGTCAGGATGTTTTGGAAACAACATGCCCATAAACAAAGGTAGCCAGAAGAACCCCATGAGTATCACCTGAAAAAGTTTCCAGACAGAAAGTATCCTGAGCTTAAACATCAGCCGTAATCCCCACACAAATAATAAAAAAACAAAAAGATAGCTTCCCAGACCAAAGCCTTTCAAGACAAGCCAGTTAGAGATAAAAGCGCCAAGATTTCCAGTCCAGTTACGCACCAGTGCAACATGGTCATTAAAATAATATCCGAAGGTACGCGTAACCACGTTGGCCGGATTGCTTTCAAACCAGTTAATAAAAAACGAGGTAAAAGCCACCAAAAGATATACCGAAACGGCCAATAGAAAAAAGCCCAGCATTCTCGCCACCTGCGGATCGATTTTTCTATGGACAGGTGTTGATTTTTTCCTGCTCTTCGCCTTTTTGTCTCCTTTTTTTAGCGGAGCATTTTTTTTTGATTCCCTGAACTTATTTACTTTCAGTTTGTTGCTTTTTGATGGCATGAAAAATTAATTTTGAACAAAAATAAGGATTCTGCAAGTACAAACCACGGATACTCCCCATTTTTGATTGTTTAGATACGCACCTCCTTCCACCGGTTTGATTTAAGATAAATGAAAGAAAAAAGACTGAGAAGCGAGCCATAGACCCATTCAGCTGTCCAGGCCAAAACAACAGATCCATGCCAGTGTTCAACCATCATATAAGTGTAAGTCAAATATATAACAAGGACTACCAGCTCAATGGTTAGTGAAATATCGGTTTTACCCGTTCCGGAAACTGCGCTAAACAGAATAAATCCGACAGAGAGCAACAAAGCACCAAGACTCACAACATGAAATACAGGAATACCCATATTTATTAACAGTTGGTCATTGGTATAAATACCCAAAAGCAGACGGGGAAAGGTGATGCCTATGGAAACAAGGACAACAACACCTACGAAGCATAATAAAATGATACGGTAAACCAGCCGCATCACTTCGCCGGAGCGCCCGGCACCGATGAGATAGCTTACCAGTGTATTGACGGCAGTGGCAAAGCCCCAGATGGGTACCATGAGCAGCACATAAATACTCCGGATAATGTTGGAAACGGCCAACGAACTTTTTCCAATTTTTTCCACAAACAAAAAGAAAATAAACCATACCGAAAGAGAGATAAACTGCTGCATCATAGTGGGAAAAGAAACTTTTAGTATACGTTGCATCTTTCTCCAATGCAACCCCTGAAACCTAAACAAAGCATAGTCGGCAAAGCGAATATAAATAGCTGTATAGACCATAAAATAGATCATGCCAGAAAGTTCGGCTATCACCGAAGCGAGGGCTGCACCGGCAATACCCATTTCGGGAAAACCGAACTTCCCGAAAATTAACAGATAGTCGAGTACAATATTCACCAAAGCCAGTACAACCGTTGTGTAGGTTATGACTTTGGTACGACCCAGTCCGACATAAAAAGAACGGAACCCGACATTCACAAAAGCAGCGAAAATCCCAAAAGCACGATAATCAAGAAAAGACATGGCGCCGGCAGAAATATCCTTCGATTTCACGCCATAGCGAAGAATTTCTTCCGACCCGAAACGTAAGACCACGAATGCCGCCACTGCCAGTAGCAGAAGGAAAAGAAAAGAGTGATCCACCACGCTGCCAATCTCTTTGAGCCGTTTCTCACCATAGCGACGGGCAACAATGATCTGCTCACCCATACCAAAACCCAGCCCGAGCATAAAGACGGCGAGATAAAAAATTCCTCCCAGTGCACCGGCACCCAGCGCAACTTCTCCTACCCGGCCCAAAAAAGCAGTATCGGTGAAGTTGATAAGGTTCTGTGCCACGCTACCAAGGATAATAGGCCAGGCAATCAGCCAGATGCGTTTGTAAGAAATATCCTTTTTCATGGAGGGGCAAATGTACGGGAAATTCGATTGTTTCAAAATTGAAAGCGGCTTCCAACGTATCTATACTCCGGATTTTTACCAACTCCGACCATAAAGCCACAGGAAGTATCACACTCAGGTTTCATAGACATACAAATCAACAGAAACATCACAAGTCCCACACTTTTTGGGAATAATAAAAAAGCTGTTGGCTGAACACAATATTGATTTCGATAAAAAACGCCTGTTGTAATTCAACACCTTCAATGTTAACTTTAAATGCTGATTTAAAGAACCTGTTAACATCAATACTCCGGTAATAATTCTATTAACCTGATTTTCAATCAGTTGTATATGTTTCATAATAAGTGTAACTTATTATGAAACAAGCATTTGCGTCTTGGCATTTTGGCGTCTTTGCGAGAACGAAAAATTACCGAACTATTGAACATTGAAGTTCCAATTTTTTAAAAATGAAAATGTCCTGGTTTATCCAGTGCAGTGTACAATTTCAAAAATATGTCTATTTTTAGATTACACTCGTAAAAATATGAATTTACCTCCAAAAATATTTTTTAGCGACTATTTCACCACAAAACTTATCTTTGCATTCCATTTCTAAAAGATGAGCAATAACAAGATTCGCATAAAAAACAAAAGAGCATTTCGCGAGTACTTCGTTCTCGACCGCTATTTGGCTGGTATCGTGCTTACCGGAACGGAAATAAAATCAATTCGCAATGGAAAAGCCAACCTCGCCGATGCCTTCTGTGTGTTTGAAAACGGAGAACTTTTCGTCAGAAGTATGTACATTGCCGAATACAGCTATGGCTCTTACAACAACCACATAGCCAAACGCGACCGGAAGCTGCTGCTGACAGCCCGCGAATTAAAAAAACTAAATACCAAAGTCAAAGAAAAAGGTTTTACCATTATCCCTACCGTACTTTTTATCAACGAGCGCGGGCTTGCCAAACTGGAAATAGCCCTGGCACGTGGGAAACATTATTATGATAAACGCGAAGACCTGAAAAAACGTGATACCCAACGCGAAATTGACCGCCAGATGAAACACTAAAAAAATAGCTATGAAAAATTAATAGCGCAAGCGTCCGCTTGTACTAAAATTATTTTCACAACAAATCCACACGTTTCCTTACTTTTGTTCATTCAAAAAAAAATAATCAAAATCATGAGGAAATACGCATTAATCTTACTTACGTTTATTTTTAGTTTTCCTGTTTTCAGCCAGGAAAATCAGGGACTTATCGAAAAGCCCCATCT
>CAYLSW010000016.1:0-19630 GCA_964386145.1 uncultured Lentimicrobiaceae bacterium
GGCCGCATCCAAAACATATTCGATAAAAACCACAGGCTCGTTGTAAGTATAGGCGATAGAAGAACATCCGTAAGTTTCTGCTGTATCCAACAATCGTGAAATGCTTAATCTTTCGCCTTTTGTATCATTACCGCGCATTTGGCTAATGTCGTAATTTTGACAAAAACTGCATTTGAAATTACATCCTGCCGTACCTATTGACATTGCTTTGCTACCGGGAAGAAAATGAAAAAGCGGTTTTTTTTCGATGGGGTCGGCATTAATCGCAATCGGATATTCATAAACATTTGTAAGAAGCTTACCATCAATGTTTTTGCGTGTTCCGCAAATTCCGTATTGGCCATCTTTTATCACACAACGGTGTGCACAGGCATAACAACGGACTTTGTTCTCCGGCAATGTCTCCCATAACAGCGCTTTGTTGAACCTGTCATTTGTCATGACTTTATCAGTTTCTATAAAAATACAAGAAAAAATACTCTTTAAATCAAATTTCTCAAAAAAATTTGAAAATCAATTTTCAGCATTTTCCCGTCAGGCAAACGCATCATTTAAACTTTAGACAATTTCAAAATTTAAATGATACGTTTAGCCTGATTTTCTCGTTAACTATTAGTATATTTGAATTTTAAACGATGGAAACAAAAACAGGTTATAAAAATAAAAGATAAAAATAATGAACTCGGCTAAGCCCCTGAAATATAATATCTTCTACACAAAACAACTCTAAACCCAATGAATTATCACAACAATACACAATTACAACTCGCTTACGATTTCGTGCAGTTTACCGGAAGAAACATTTTCCTTACCGGGAAAGCCGGGACGGGAAAAACCACTTTTTTGCACAACCTGAAAGAGCATTCACCCAAACGGCTCGTAGTTACGGCCCCTACAGGTGTGGCGGCCATCAATGCGGCAGGCGTAACCATCCATTCCTTTTTTCAGGTTTCTTTCGGCCCGCTGGTTCCCGATTACCAACCCACGGAAACCATCGACGGTGTCAGGCATACAAAGATCAACCGCTTCAGCAAAGAGAAAATCAACATCATCCGCAGCATGGATTTGCTGGTGATTGACGAGGTCAGCATGGTACGTGCCGATTTGCTGGACGCCATCGACAGTACCCTGCGCCGGTTTCGCAACAGAAACCTGCCTTTCGGGGGCGTTCAGTTGTTGATGATTGGCGATCTGCAACAGCTTTCGCCGGTGGTAAAAGAAGACGAATGGAGACTACTTCGAAAATATTACGAAACCCCTTATTTTTTTAGTAGTCAGGCATTGCAAAAGACCGATTACGTCAGTATTGAGTTGCAGCATGTGTTCCGGCAAAAAGACAAAATCTTTATCGACTTACTCAACAAAATCCGTGATAATAAGCTGGACGAAAAGGTTATTGACGCGCTGAAAGCAAGGTATAAACCAGATTTCAATGCAGACAATTCCGGATATATTATCCTGACCACACACAACTACAAAGCCCATCAAATTAATGACTCACGGATAGACAGGATAAAAGCAAAGTCCTACACTTATGATGCGCAGGTATGGGGCAATTTCCCCGAATACACTTATCCCACCGATGCCAGACTAACGCTGAAAGAAGGTGCGCAGGTGATGTTTGTCAAAAACGATCCAAACCCTGAAAAGCTTTTCTACAACGGGAAAATAGGAACGATAACCGAAATCAGCAAAGATATCCTAAAAGTAAAATGCGAAGGCGATGACGAATCCATTGACGTAAAACCACTGGAGTGGGAAAAAGCCAAATATGCGCTTGACGACGAGACCAAAGAAATCAAAGAGACCGTGGAAGGTACTTTTACCCAGCTTCCGCTGAAACTGGCTTGGGCTATCACCATTCACAAAAGCCAGGGGCTGACTTTTGAAAAGGCCGTAATCGATGCACAGGAAGCCTTTGCCCACGGGCAGGTGTATGTGGCGCTGAGCCGCTGTAAGTCACTGGAAGGATTGGTATTGAGTACGCCGGTTCTTTCGAAAAGTATCAAATACGATCAGACCATCGACCGGTTCACAAAATATTATGAGGAAAACCAACCCGGACACGCAGAACTTGAAGCATCGCGAAAAGCATATGAGAAACAACTTATCACCTCCCTTTTTAACTTTGAATCATTGAAACGGCAACTCTATTATGCCGTTTCAATTTCACATGAAAATGAAAGCAGCCTGGAGGGAAACCCGGTGGATAAATTTCAAGAAATCACCCGGCAGGCCAAAGCTGAAATTACGGAAGCAGCCGAAAAGTTCCAAAAACAACTTTTGCGTTTGCTTGAAGACGATGAAGAAGTGGAAAAAAACAGGGCTTTGCAGGAGCGCATTAAAAAGGCAGCCCTCTATTTTTCCGAAAAAATAAAGTCGGCGGTAATAAGTAAGCTACAGGAAGTAAACATAGAAACGGACAACAAAGCAGTCCTTAAGAAATTTAAAAATGCTTTGGCCAACCTAAACCGGGAAGCGACGTTTAAAATAGCCTGCCTCGAAGCCTGCCACAACGGTTTTGTGGTGAAAAATTATCTTGACGCACGGGCAAAAGCATCGGTGGAAAGTCCTGCAAAGCCTGTTCGTAAAAAAAAGACTGAAGAAGTTACAACGGAATTGGGTCATCCTGAAATATATCGTCGTTTGAAAGCCTGGCGTGATGCCAAAGTGGCTGAAACGGGATGGCAGGTTTACAGGGTTTTACCACTGCGCACCATAAGGGAGCTGAGCGACAAACTACCGGTAACACCAACGGCTCTGAAAGCAATCAAAGGTATTGGGCAAAAGAAACTGGAAATGTTTGGAGATGAATTACTGCAAATTATCATCGATTTTTGTGAAGAAAAGGATTTTGCCGGTCTGGCAATAGACGAGCCGGAACATGAAGAAAAAAAACCGAAGACCGACACCAAACAAGTTAGCTTCGCCCTTTGGAAAGCAGGGAAAAGTATCACTGAAATTGCGAAAGAGAGAAATTATGCCGAATCAACTATTGAAGGCCATCTTTCACATTTTGTTCGTACAGGAGATATTTCAGTTGAAAAGCTGGTCAGTACCAAAAAGTTCAAACGTATCTCCGAATTTTTTATCCGTGAAAATACGCAAATGCTCAGCGAGGCAAAAGCTGCTCTCGGTGATGAGGTAAGTTACAGTGAGTTACGCTTTGTTTTAAGCCACCTGCAGTTTACCGAAGTCATCGCATCAGTGAAGTAATTCCCCCTTGTAAATCTCTGATTTGCAATACTCCTGCAACACACGGAGCGTCATCTATAATTACATATACCTTCAGGACATCAAGCTAATTCATCCGCCAGCGGATGCATAACTCCGTGGCTTTACCTTGGAGAAAAACATCCGTTATCTGATGCGAGGACTTCGGTAAAAGCTAGGGTATAATGATATCTGCCAGGCAAATCAGTCGCCTCTGGAAAGGCCTGGCTATTATAATCTTAGTACAGAACTTTATTTTCCGCTTTTATCCATTCGTCGAACACTTTTACGGCACTTTCGCGCATCATTTGTACTGACAGGATAGAACGTTCTTCTTTGGGAAGTGAAAACTCCTTGTAGATAAAGGAGTCATCAAAATCAGCTTTTGCAGCATCGTCTTTGGTAGCAGCATAATAGAGCTTATCGAAACGCGCCCAGTAGATGGCGCCGAGGCACATGGGACAGGGTTCGCAGCTCGAATAAATCTGGCAACCGCTCAAATCGAAAGTGCCGAGCTTTTTGGCTGCATCGCGGATGGCCACAATTTCGGCATGTGCAGTCGGGTCATTATCCACGGTAACCATGTTTCTGCCTATCCCGACAATCTTCCCCTCTTTCACTACCACAGCTCCAAAGGGACCACCGTGTACCAGCTGTACGTTCTCCCCGGCCAGAGAGATGGCTTTGGCCATGAAGGCCTTTTTATCTGCTTTTTCCATTTGGCTATTTCTTTTGGTCGATTTTTTCCAAATATAGAAACTTTATAGTTCTGCGTTGTTTTCTCTGGATAAAATTCAATAAATAACAAATCAGAAAAATAATTTTCAAACTTCCGGAAAAAACAGTACCACTGCGAAATTAGTGGTGAAAAATAATGCAAAACCTATTTATAATATTAGTTATCAGTTATTTATGGAGACGAAACGGTATTTTTCCCAATAATCTATATGAATATTTGAATATCTGGCATTAAACAACCCTCTACAAAATTTTCCGTTAAAATGGTAAAGAGAATTAAAATAATGAATGAATGAATGAATGAATGAAGTTGTTTAAAGTTAACTATCAAAGTATCAATTAACAACAAGATGTTGAAAAGAAAAAATGTTGTTGAACAAAAGTATAATAAAAAAGAGATTTGTACATATCTTGACTTTGGCAAAAATCACAAGAACACGAAAGTAAAACCGTTTTTGATGAATTACTTTACAAAGTACGATTTGTCATCAAGTGTACCAATGCCTGGCCGGATACTTTTAAAGCACTTTAGGTGCGTTTTGAAAAAAATGATTTACACCGAAAAGGCCTGTTATTACTGGCCTTTTCAATCATTTTATTACAGAAACTTTAAACAACTTCTATATAAAATGAATATAAACAGACAATAAACAGCATGATTACACAAAATATACCCATATCAACCTTTACGCAAATACACCCTTTGCGTCCACGCTTAAAGATGCCACTCTTTCCGGTACCATCATCTACTCATGTATCTGGCAGATTTTCCATTTTTCATACCTTTTCGAATAAGTTCAGGAGCACAGACGTTTGTGCCGATTAGCCTTTCCGGTTCAGGTTTTCTATGTCAATATTTTACCTCATAATTCAAAAGATTCAACAGCTCCGAAAGATTTTTTAGCGACAGGAAACGCTTCCACTGCCGAGGATCTTCATCTGTTTCTTCATGTACCCATGTTGTGTGATAAGGGATGTGTACGCCCCAGGCTCCCAGCTTCAACATAGGAAGCACATCCGATTTCAAAGAATTACCTACCATCATGAACTCTTCTGGTGGCACTGTTAACCGTTTCAGAAGCTTGCGATAATTTTCTTCTTTTTTGTCACTCATAATTTCGATGTGATGAAAACAGCTGTCCAGTCCAGATTTTCTCAGTTTCCGTTCCTGATCCAGCAAATCGCCTTTGGTGATAAGAATCATCGGCAAACGGCCTTTGAGTTCCTGAAGAATTTTGTGGGCGCCATCGAGCAAAACAACCGGCTTATTCAGCAATTCTTTTCCCAGTCTGATGATATCACCGGTTATTTCTGTGCCGGCTTTGTTATGAGAAACCTCTATTGCGGTTTCTATCATCGAAAGCATAAAACCTTTTGCCCCGTAACCATACAACGGTAAGTTCTTTATCTCCGTAGCCATAAGCGTACGCATCACGGTCTCCTCATTGGCAAACTTTTGCAGGAGTTTTACAAAATGTTTTTCGGTATCACGGTAATAGGTTTCGTTGACCCAAAGGGTGTCATCTGCATCAAAACCAATGACTTTTAAATGCTCTTTCAAACTTCCTATTATCAAATAATTGTTTACCGGGGATCGGCTTTCAAAAATTGAGGCGCTTTACGGACATGCGTTCCCTGCTCAAAGTCGTAAGCCATTTGAATCAAAACCGGTTCGCTCCAGGCTCTTCCGAAAAAAGAGATTCCCACCGGCAGCCCCTGGATAAATCCCATGGGAACCGTAATGTTGGGGTAACCTGAAATAGCAGCTACCGAAGAACTGCCCACCATAAAATGGTCGCCATTCACGAGGTCGGTTTTCCAGGCCGGGCCTCCTGTGGGGCTGATGATTGCATCCAAATGATTTTTGTCCATCACACGGTCGATGCCTTGCTGACGGCTGCCCTGCAACATGGCGGCCAGTGCTTTTTTGTATTTCGGACTATTTAGGTCACCTTTGGCTTCCGCTTTAACCAACAGCTGCTGATCGAAATATTTGAGTTCTACCGAATCAGTTTTGTCGAAGGCAATCAGCTCTTTCAGGTTTTTAATCGGAGCTTTTGGCCCCAGCGACTTAAAATATTTGTTTAGCCCATCTTTAAATTCGTACAACAGCACCTGAAAAGAGTTGGCCCCCACATGGGGTTGCAGAATCTTCTTAATCTTCACAATAGTGGCACCGCGGCTTTTCAAAAACCGGACGGCCCTGTACATAAGCGTATCTACCTTGTAGTCTTTTCCCAGAGGAGCGGTGTAAAGACCGATACGTTTGCCTTTGAGGCCGCCTTTTTTCAAAAACTGAGTATAGTCATGGTAAGCATGACCCTTGCTTGCCAGTGTTTTGCTGTCAGTGGAATCGACACCGGTGAGTGTGCCCAGCATAATGGCTGCATCGGTAACAGTACGTGTCATGGGGCCCGGCGTGTCTTGTGTAAAGGAGATGGGAACAATACCGCTGCGACTGATGAGTCCTACGGTAGGTTTGATGCCTACCAGTCCGTTGGCATTGGAAGGACACATGATGGAACCATCGGTTTCGGTGCCAACACCTGCCATGGCAAGATTGGCCGATACTGCCACACCCGGGCCGGAGCTGGAACCGCAGGGATTACGGCTGAGGATATAGGGATTGTTGGTTTGACCGCCCACGCCACTCCATCCGCTGGAGGAGAAACTGCTACGAAAGTTTGCCCATTCGCTCAGGTTGGCTTTGCCAAGGATAATTGCGCCGGCCACCCTCAACTTGTGCGCTACCCAACTGTCGCGTAGCGGATGCGATCCTGCCAATGCTCTGGAACCTGCTGTAGTAGCCATTTTGTCGTGTGTGTCGATGTTGTCTTTCAAAATAATAGGAATACCAAAAAGGGGGCCTGTGGCTTTGCCTTCAGTAAGGAGTTTGTCTAACGAATCGGCAATTTTAAGTGCATCGGGATTAACGGTGATTATGGAGTTTAAATGCGGTCCGTTTTTATCCAGCGCTTTTATCCGGATAAGATAAGTTTCCACAATTTGATGTACTGTGAAGCGTTGTGTATGGTATCCATCCAGCATCTGGGGAATGGTCATTTCACTTACGGGTAGTCCTGTTTCACCACATTCGGCACACGATTTAGACTTCTGTGTCTGTTTGCAGGACGAAAGAAATAGTCCCATACTCAACAGAAAAGTCATAAAGAGAAGTAATGTTTTTTTTTTCATAGTCATTTTGAATTTGTAAGAACCTGTTTTTGAAGCGTCAAATATCTAAAAAAAATTGGATAAAATCATTGGATGAGTATAAAATTATTAGAATATTATACCGCTTCTATTGGAAAATGCAAAAATGAGAGCGGCATATCTTCTGCTATACTTGAATTTTGAATTGTAAATTCAAGCAGTCTCAGTATATTTAGCCCGTAAGTTCTCTGTAAACATTTTTTGGTTGGGCAGGATTTGCTATTTCGAATCAATCAGATATTCCTGAATTTAAAGTTTCGTCCTTGTCTAGTTATCTTAAAATTTTGAGTTTGGCAAAGCGCAGTAACAGGTTTCTGTTTCCGATTCCATTAAAAAACACGGTGGCTTTCTTGTTGGGGCCCATTCCTTCAACGGCCACTACTTTCCCTTTACCGAATTTGGGATGTTCCACTTCCATACCTGCTACAAGACCGTTGGTGTCGTCCGGTTGAAAATCAGTGGTTTCATGGCTTACTGAAGCTGTGTCGATAGCTTTAAGATTGCGCTGTTTCGGTGGGATATAATAATTTTTTGTTTTATGTTCGCCATTTCCGGAAGGTGCTGTTTTCAAAGCTGTTTTATGGGGTATGTCCAATAAGTTTTCATCGATTTCTTCGAGAAAGCGACTTGGATCGGAAAAGGAAAACTGCCCCCAGCGGTAACGGCTCTCGGCATAGGACAATGTTACCTTTTTCATGGCGCGGGTGAGGGCTACATAAAACAGCCTGCGTTCTTCTTCGAGGTCTGAACGTGTGCTTATGGATTGAGCCGAGGGAAAAAGGTTTTCTTCCAGTCCCACAATAAACACGAACGGAAACTCCAGCCCTTTAGCGGCGTGAATGGTCATAAGCGATACTTTGTCGCTGTCGCCGTCTTCTTCTTTGTCGGCATCGGTAAACAGTGCTACCTCCTGCATAAATTCCTCCAGATTTCCCTGTGACTCAAGGTCGCCTTCGTTGGCTTCCGCTCCCCGTTCGCTAAACTCTTTCACGCTGTTGAGCAGTTCTTCCATGTTTTCTACACGGCTGATGCCTTCAGGTGTTTCCTCTTCGCGATACATGCGGATAAGGCCCGAACCGTTGGCAATAAGTTTGGCCACTTCGTAAGCATCTTTCTTCTTTATTTCAGCGGCAAAACTTTTGATCATGGTGGTAAAAACGGACAGCTTATTCAGAATACCTGAATTGACCTTAAGTGCATATTTTTGTGGAGCATTTATCACCTCCCACATACTGACACCCTGCACATCTGCCGTCACAATGATATGTTGCATGGAGGTTTTGCCGATACCTCGAGAAGGGGTGCTGATGGTACGTTGCAGAGCTTCTTCATCATTGAGATTTATTGAAATCCTAAAATATGCCAGTAAATCTTTGATTTCCTTCCGGATGTAAAACGACTGTCCTCCGTAAATCCGGTAGGGAATATTGAGTTTCCTTAACGATTCCTCCATGGACCGCGACTGTGCATTGGTACGGTAAAGAATAGCAAAATCACTGTTGGGTCGCTGCTGGTTCATCTTGGTGGAAAAAATGGCATCCGCAACCAGTTTTCCCTCTTCGTTATCGCTGGTGGCTTTGATGAAACCGATTTTTTCTCCTTCACCATTATCAGTCCAGACCGTTTTTTTTATTTGCTCCTTATTAAAGGTAATTACCTTGTTGGCTGCATCGACAATAATTTTTGTGGATCGGTAATTTTGTTCCAGTTTAAAAAGTTTATAGTCGGGATAATCTTTTCTGAAATTCAGAATGTTTTGGATATTGGCGCCGCGGAAAGCATAGATACTTTGTGCATCGTCGCCAACCACACAAATATTTTCGGTATTGGCAGCCAGTTTTTTCACAATCAGATACTGCGCCTGGTTGGTGTCTTGATATTCATCCACAAGAATATATCGAAATTTCTGCTGATATTTATGCAGCACTTCGGCGAAACTGTGGAAAAGAACGTAAGTGTTGAAGAGCAAATCGTCAAAGTCCATGGCATCCGACCTTTTCAGCCGGGCGTTATAACTTTTATAAATCTCTTTGATCAGCGGTTTGGCCCCACTTTCATCAGTCGTAATAATTTCAGGATCGTCAGCATAATCTTCCGGGCTGATGAGGTGAGATTTAGCCATTGAAATCCTGTTTCGTACATAGTTGGGCACATAAACTTTAGGATCAATATCCATCTCTTTGATAATGGTACGAATAAGTTTTTTACTATCGTCTGTATCGTAGATAGTAAAATGGGATGGGTAACCGAGATGATGCCCTTCTATTCGCAGTATCTTTGCAAAGACAGAGTGAAATGTTCCCATCCATACATTACGTGCTTCTCCATCTCCAATCAATTGTATCACACGTTCTTTCATTTCGCGGGCTGCCTTGTTGGTAAAGGTCAGTGCCAACACCTGGAAAGGGTCAACACCTTTGTCTAACAAGTGGGCAATGCGGTACGTGAGTACTCTGGTTTTTCCCGAACCTGCTCCGGCAATAATCATGGAGGGGCCTTCGGAATATACGGCTGCTTCGTATTGTTCTTTGTTTAAATCTTTTAAAAAATTGTTCACTTTTCCGTAAGTTTATCTACCTTGCAAAGGTATATTTTATTGGTCTTATCATTGAAAATCCGCGAGCAGGTTATTAACAAAATATTTTATTTCAATTTGAAAAATCACGTTCTTTGGGCGTGGTAATGTTCTTTTGGCTTATACTTTTTTGTTTATTTAGAGAAATAGAAAATGCTCAAAAGTTCCCTGTGGGGGCAAACCAAAGCAGCCTTCTTAGAAGGTGGATAATTTACTTTTGAAGAAAAACAGGCCTGGCGATACTATGTGCTTGTTTGATGCTACGCGATGCAGACGATCACCTTCCGGTTTCCATGACCATATACATGGATTTATAAGTCAAATTCTGTTAATTTTGCAAAAAAAGAGGATATGATTGTACTTACCGGAACAGCAGGTTTCATTGGCAGTGTTATGCTGCAAAAACTAAATTTGGAGAATGTCGAAAATGTGGTAAATGTGGATGACTTCACCAAAAAAGTCAAAGAAAATAATATGAAAGGAAAAAGATTCGTGATAAAGATTCAACGAAATAATTTCTTTCAATGGTTTGATGAACATGTCGGCGAGGTTGAGCAGGTCATTCATCTCGGCGCCCGTACGGATACTACCGAGTTTAATGTCGATGTTTTCAATACCCTGAATCTGGAATACAGCAAGCAGGTGTGGATACGTTGTGCCGAACATAATATTCCGCTGATTTATGCTTCCTCAGCTGCCACATACGGTGGCGGCGAATTTGGTTATGACGATAACCACGAGGTTGTGGAAAAGCTGAAACCGCTGAATGCTTACGGAAACTCAAAAAATGACTTCGACAAGTGGATATTAAAACAGGAAAAACAACCGCCATTTTGGGCAGGCCTGAAATTCTTCAATGTTTATGGCCCTAACGAATATCACAAAGGGCGCATGGCTTCTGTCATTTTTCATGCCTTTCATCAAATCAGGAAAACAGACAAAGTACGCCTTTTCCGCTCGCATCGTCCCGATTTTAATGATGGGGAGCAGCTGCGCGATTTTATTTATGTAAAAGACCTGGCTGATGTTATCTGGTTCTTTATGCATCACAGGCCGGCTTCGGGTTTGTACAACCTTGGCACCGGGCAAGCCCGAACTTTTCTTGATCTGGCCAAAGCCACCTTTGCTGCCATGAACAAAAAACCGGCCATTGAGTTTATTGATACTCCGGCAGATATCCGTGATAAATACCAGTATTTTACGGAGGCAAATATGAAAAAATTGCGTATTGCAGGTTACAACAAACCTTTTACCTCGCTTGAAGCCGGTGTGGAGGACTATGTGCGCAGGTTCCTTACAAAAGAGAAATATTTATAAACCAGACTGATTGAGCTTTTTCGAAGACTACTCCCTGGAACTGCTCAATATTTCCCTAATTTCTTTCAACAAATTTCTTGTTCGCTTTAATGTATTGATTACCTGTAGTCTATCCATCGACTGATGGTTGTAATGTTTTCTGAAATATTCGCGGGTTCCCTGGATAGTCATCCCTTTTTCTTTAATCAGGTGAAACACAATTTCAAAATCATCCACATCTTTTTGGGTAAACAAACGCGTTCCTTTGGCGCTTTTTTTCGGTTTGATGAAAGCAAATTCCTTTTCCCAGTAGCGGATTAGGGAGGGCTGAACATTAAATTTTTTGGCCACTTCACCTATGCGATAATACATTTTATTCGCCATGGCGTATTAAAGTTAATCCATTGATTGGGTTGGAATCTTAGAAAGTTCCACCATTTTAGAATACTCGGCCGGTGTCAGGTCATTGAAGAAAAAGTCAATAGGGTTGATGGGACGATGATTTTTGATTACCTCATAATGCAGGTGAGGAGCGGTCGATTTTCCTGTATCTCCCACAAGACCAATTATCTGTCCTCTTTTTACAAGTTGTCCTCTTTTTACTTTAAAAGCACTTAAATGAGCATATCGAGTCATATAACCAAAGCCATTATCCACAAGAATTTCGTTTCCGTAACCCCGGCTGGAGCGCACCACGCGCACCACTTTACCATCGCCTGTAACATGAACAGGCGTACCTTTGGGGGCAGAGAAGTCAAGGCCTTCGTGGAATTTTTTCACCTTGTAAAAAGGGTCAATACGGTAGCCGAAATAAGATGAAATCCGACGCATATCAATGTTTCGTATCGGCTGAATAGCCGGGATTCCGGCCAGCATCTTCTCCTTGTTACGTGCCATGGCAAACACTTCGTCAAACGATTTTGACTGGACATAAATTTCGCTGGTCAGCCGATCCAGTTTTTTGGCCGTTTCAATCAACAGTTTCGTCTCATCGTAACCTTCCAGGCTGGCATATCTGTCCACGCCACCAATACCGGCTTCCCTTACCGATTTGGGAATGGGTTCTGCATCAAAAATAACGCGGTAAATGTTGTCATCCCGGTATTCCAGTTCGTTCATCAACTTTTGCATGTTGTTGAGCTTGTCATTCAGGATACGGTATTGTAATTTGTACTCGGAAATTTCGCGCTTTTGCATTAACTCCTTTGGAGAATCAAAATATGTGAACAGGATAAACACAAACACAGCAGTAAGCGGGATTGCAGAAAAAAGAAAGAGAAAGAAACGAAATAGCTTCTGCCCGTATGTGAGTTTAATCTCATCATAAGAGAGCGTTTTTTCGTTAAAAAAATATTTGGTTTTGGCCATATTCCAATTCTTTTTAAACGCAAAATTAATAAATTGACGTAAATTTGCAAACTTAGAAAAAATATATATTAACAAATAATAGTTAATTACTTGTTTATGACTTCATTAGAAATTCGTAACACGTTTCTCGAATTCTTTCAATCAAAGCAACATAAAATTGTTCCAGGAGCACCTATTGTGGTGAAAGATGACCCGACTCTGATGTTTGTCAATGCCGGTATGAACCAGTTTAAAGATATTTTTCTGGGTAACGTATCTGCAAAAAATTCGCGTGTGACCAATACACAGAAGTGTCTGCGTGTTTCGGGTAAACACAACGACCTCGAAGAGGTGGGACACGATACCTATCACCACACCATGTTTGAGATGTTGGGAAACTGGTCTTTTGGTGACTACTTTAAAAAAGAAGCCATAGCCTGGGCGTGGGAACTGTTGACAGAAGTGTTTAAAATTAATAAAGATAACCTGTATGTTACAGTTTTTGGCGGAGATGAAAAGGATGGATTGGGAAAAGACGAAGAAGCACATCAATGCTGGATGCAATATGTTCCTGTGGGACAGATTCTTCAGGGGTCAAAAAAAGATAACTTCTGGGAAATGGGTGAAACCGGTCCCTGCGGCCCTTGTTCGGAAATTCATGTTGATCTGCGCAGTGATGAGGAAAAAGCTAAAAAACCCGGTAGTGAACTGGTCAATACCGACCATCCTGAAGTCATTGAGATTTGGAATCTTGTGTTCATTGAGTTTAATCGCCTTTCCGATGGCTCGTTGACGCCTCTTCCGCAGAAGCATGTTGATACGGGTATGGGATTTGAGCGGCTGACCATGGTATTGCAAGGCGTTCGCTCCAACTACGATACGGATATCTTTATGCCACTGATTGGTTTTTTGGCTAAATTGGCCGGTGAAAAATATGGCGTTGACCGGAAAAAAGATATCGCCATGCGTGTCATTGCCGACCATTTGCGGGCTGTGGCTTTTACCATTGCCGACGGACAGCTACCCTCCAACACGGGAGCAGGTTACGTTATCCGGCGTATCCTGCGTCGGGCTGTACGTTACGGCTTTACCTTCCTGGGATTTGACCAACCCTTTATGTATAAAATGTTACCTGTTCTGATAAGCCAGTTGAAGACTGCCTTTCCGGAAATTGTTAGTCAGCAAAAGCTGGTGAGTATGGTGATAAAGGAGGAAGAAGTGGCCTTTTTGCGAACGCTTTCGCAGGGTGTCAGACGTTTTGAGCAATATCTTGAGAAAAATCATGGTCAAAAAATGATTGATGGCGACTTTGCTTTCGAGTTGTTCGATACCTTCGGTTTTCCCATCGATTTAACCCGTCTTATGGCACACGAAAAAGGGCTGGTCGTGGACATGGAAGGCTTTCGCAAAGGTCTTAATAGCCAGAAAAATCGCTCCCGAAAGGCAGCGGAAAAAACTACCGACGACTGGGTAGAATTGATTCCCGATGCTTCCGAAACCAAATTCGTAGGTTATTCACATCTTAGTTGCGAGGTGCGTATTGTGCGTTACCGTAAAGTAAGCCGCAAAAAAGAGACACTTTTTGAAGTGATTTTGGACAAGACTCCTTTTTATGCCGAGTCGGGTGGGCAGGTGGGGGATACCGGCCTGCTTGTATCCGATTCTGAAACGTTGCATGTGACAGATGTAAAAAATGAAAATAATCTGCGGGTGCATTATGTGACAGAGAAGCCAATAAATCCGGAAGCTGTTTTTCGTGCTGAAGTGAATGCGCAAAAACGTATGCTCACGGCTAACAACCACAGTGCTACCCACCTGATGCTTGCCGCACTGTGCCGTGTTTTGGGCAACCATGTGGAGCAAAGAGGTTCGCTTGTTGATGCACAACGATTGCGATTCGATTTTTCTCATTTTGCAAAAATGAGCGAAGAAGAGATTAATGAAGTTGAGAAAATCGTTAACAAAAAAATCAGAGAAAATATACAGGCTGACATACGGCAGGATGTGCCCATTGACGAAGCTAAAAAACAGGGTGCCATAGCGTTGTTCGGTGAGAAATATGGCGATAAAGTGCGCGTGGTAACCTTTGATCCTGATTTCTCAATGGCACTTTGCGGCGGAACCCACGTGGCAGCTACCGGACAAATCGGTTGCTTTAAAATTGTCTCCGAAAGTGGTGTTGCTGCCGGCGTACGCCGTATCGAAGCCGTTACTGCCGATGCTGCTGAAGCATACATTAATGAACAACTGGCGTTATTAAAGAGAATAAAATCGCATTTCAAAGTGCAGGTTAATCCCGTGCAGGCCGTGGAGCATCTTCTTGAAGAACATGCCGCTTGTCATAAGGAAATTGAGAAGCTGCAAAAAGAACAGGCACGCCACTTCGCTGTTGATTTGATGCGGGATGCCGAGAAAATAGGCGATATTTTGTTCCTTGGTAAAATGGTAAATGTTGATCCGGTACAGACCAAAAACCTGGTCTATCAGCTGCGTGCCTCAGGTGAAAATGTGGTGGTAGTGCTGGCACTGGAAAACAGAGGAAAGGTGAATCTGGCCGTTGGTGTTTCCGATTCCCTGGTCAAATCGGGGCGCTATCATGCCGGAGACATCATCCGTAAAATAACACCTTATGTAAAAGGCGGAGGAGGAGGCCAACCGCAATTTGCCATGGCCGGCGGTAAGGACGTTTCCGGGATTTCTAAGGCGTTGGCAGCGGCAAAAGCATTGATTTAACCGCCTTTGCTACTTAAGCATAATAACAGGCTTTTTAACGATTACTTTTGTAAATGTTTGTCTTATAGCCGATTAGGTTATAAAACAGATGTTGAAAAAAGAGGTAAATATTTGAAAATAAACAACTTTAAAGTTTACAAATATTCTTACATTTACAAACTTTAGTAGAAGTTAATGATAGCGATGACGTTTATAATAAGAAACAAAGCGATATTTTTCCGGATTTGTATTGTTTTTGCTTTCCTTGCCATGCCTGCATTTTTGATGGCTCAAAGAAAGGAAAAAAGAAAGAAGGACAAAAACAAGTACGAAACAGTTTCGGAACAGGATTTGATGAGCTACACTTCCCTCAGCCCTCCTATTTCCATTATTGATCATGCTACCGGCTGGGCAAAACAAAACAATGGCGCCTGGTACTCCATGAGAAACGAAATCCCATTTACCGACCAGAAAGTCAATAAAGATAATTCGGGTGTGCGAAAATTGGGTCAGGATAATTTTATACAGCTTGAAATGCGCAGCCTGATGATCGGTAATCAGCAATATAGCGTGCTTATTCAGAAATATCGGGATGGCGTATATGAGTTTCCTGTTTTGAAAGAAAACTGGAAACCTTATCTTTCTCTCAACTATTATGTTTTTCTCACCAAACGGCTTTTTGCTCTTTGGCCTGACAGTGTTTTGTTTAATAAGGCTTATGCTGTGGGATTGCATGTGCTTACACGCGGTACTATCAAAGACTATAAACATAAAAACTGGAAAAGTTTGTTGGTGGGTCAGGCTGAACAAACGCACATGGGGGAAAAAATAAATGGTTTCGACCTGATTATTGCTGTTTACCCCATCAAAAATAACGGAAAAGAGGTATGTCGTTTCCGTCTCATCAAATCTTTTGATAATAATTATCTCCAATCCATTTATACCGCTCCCAATCATCGGGAATACCTGTTTCAGAGTGAGTTTTATGAAGTTAAGTTTTATGTGTTCAATAATTTTATCCAGGCTGCCAAAGATAAATATGTGAAGGTAGTGCCCGAAACGGGTGGCACTAACAGCAATACTTTCCAAAATAATTACAATTGGGGTGTGCTGAAATACCGCGTTGGCGATTATATTAAATCCATTGAGTATTTTGAAAAAGCCATAGCATTAAATCATAAAGTCACTGACTTCATGTTGTTTGCCTACCTTGGCAATGCCCAAAGCAAGCTACACCGCTACAGCGATGCGATTAATTCATACGGCCGGGCACTGTCGATAAACCCTGGCAATGTTATGCAGTACTCAAACTGGGTCAGAAACTATTTCAACCGCGGGGTGGCTGAATATTACCTCGGTAATATGAAAAGCGCTTGCAAAGACTGGAACAAAGCGCTGGAGCTTGGTTTTGGTCCTGCTCACGATTATATCAATGAATATTGTAATAAAAACCGGAGATAATCGATGAGGTTTCTGCTTATGAAAACGTTCCGTTTGTTTGTGCTGACAGGGGTAATTCTGTTTTTCGGAATTTCCGGGATTGGGGCTCAGGAGCTGAATCCCTCTTTGGGCAATTCATTAAAAAATAATTGGGCAATTCAACTACAACCAGGATTTTCACAGTTCTATGGGGATGCTTCCAACCATAGTTATTTTCAGAAGTTTAAGGGGGAAATTGGCCTTTATACCGGTATTAGCGTGCGTAAAATGATTATTCCCGCAGTGGGATTGGGTCTCAACTTTTCTTACTTAGGCCTGAAAAGCTATAAAAACATGAAAACCGATGGCACTAAAGTTGACTTTCACCTGAGTGGAAGCTATTATGATGCTAACCTTTTTGTGTATGTCAATTTTAATCAGCTTTTCACCGGTTATAAACCCAATCGCCGTTTTTCGGGCTACGGCACATTGGGAGTAGGCTGGGGATTCTGGAACTCAATACTTACCAATGGTATCACCGGCCTGGCCACAAAAAGTGGTTCAAAAAACGGTACTTATAAATACAAAACCAATGCTTTCGTTGTCCCGGTTAGCTTAGGATTGAACTGGCGTATTTCCAACCTTTGGAGTGTGAATTTAGGGGGTACGCTGCGCACTGTTTTTAACGACGATGTGGATGTATGGCATGATGGTTTTAAATACGACCAGATTTTTTCCACAAATGTGGGCGTAACTTATCACCTCAGGTCGGGCTGGGGGAGAAGTGCAAAAAGACAAAAACAACTCAAAGCAATTCCCTGCTGCAACAAAAAAACAGTAAAATCCAAACCGTTTATTCCCATTTATGATTTTGACGAGATAAACGTTAGTTTGGCTCCTGCAAAAGCGGGCAGGCAGCCACAAACAATTGAGCTGTTGTCTGTTCCTGAGAAAAGTATGAAATCTGTTGTGCGGGGATTTGAGTTTCGCGTACAAATTATGGCGACAACAAAGCCGTTGAATAATGTCTCTGCGTTGCAGGTTCGTTATCATTTGCCTTATCCGGTGGTGGAAAATCATCAGGATGGATTTTACCGTTATTCGGTGGGCTCATTTCAAAGCTATGCATCTGCTCTGGCTGCCGGAAAAGAGATCAGGAGCCACGGCGTATTTGATGCTTTTGTGGTAGCATATCGTAACGGTCGCCGTATTACCATTACCTCCAAAATGAAAAAGTAGTACGATATTTCTTTTTTTATGATTTGAAACCGAAATGAAGCTAATAAAACTGCTGCTTTCCGTTACTGCCAACAATGAAAATACGTTCGTTGAAATCAATATTATTGTTGGTGAGCAGAAAGAGGGCTCTGGAGGGAACTGCCAATGTATACCCGCTTTTTCCTGCCCTGAAGCTCGTAAGTGTTTTCCAATTCCCATCCCAATAGTAAAGCGTATAGGTCTCTCCGGGTTTCATCCTGTCATACGGACTTGTTTCCCGTAATGTCACTGGTTGTCGGAAGATAAAATTAGCTTTTAAAAAGAATTTCACCCCCCGGTCATCTAAAATAAAGGGCAGTCCCAGCCACATAAGGGTGTGTTCCTGATAACTCACCGGCAAATAAATAATATGTGTTCCGGTTTTTTTAAAAAGTGCCACTGAATCTTTTGGAGCAGACCAGCTCACAGGATGCCATGCCCCATCATTGAAGACAGATAAATAAGCGTATTTTGGGTTGTCGTTTAGCCGGAGCCACACATTGGCCGACTGCAAACGGTTGGTAATATCGTTGTAATAAAAATCGCCGAGGAAAGGTGGTGTATTTGTCTGGAGTCTTTTTATGGTATAAAGACTGCTGCTGTCGCGAAAGAACGTCCGACGATAAACTTTAGCCAACCTGCCCGGCTTGTGCAGCGCTTTCACACTGTGTTTAAATTTGAGAATGAGTTCACTCCTTCCGGGTAGAATAATAGTGGTATAAGCATAACCGAAATTGGTATCCGCCAGAAAAGGAGAGTAATCCAGCGCTGCTGCTATTCCGAAAGCATGCAATACTTTGACCTTATAAATATTGATATCATAGAAATTTCCAAATCCTGATTTTTCCAATTGTCTGATAGTTTGAACGTTGAGCTTTTTGTTGTAAGTGTCTTTATAGTCAATTTTTTTGTTGATAAGTTTGTTGAGATACAGGGCCACGTCCAACGTGTGGACATTTTTGCCGTAGAATTTTTGTGGTAGCGGCCCGTATTCTTTTAAAAAATATTGCCGGAAAACTTCCGGCCGCTCATTAGCCACGCGATAGGGAAGAATCCAATGACAAAAAGTTTGAAAATCATAGGCTTTAGACCATGGGAAATTGACATAGGCTTTGAAAGCCTCATCGAGGTTCTTGATGAGGTAGTTGCCGCTGAGTGTCTGACCATCAACGCGGAAACTGTCGGCATGATAAATGAGGTTTCCCCTGATTTGTTCCGTTGAATCCCATGCATGTTTCAGCGACAGATAATCAGGATAATCTTTTGGCATAAAAGAATAGTGATTACCGAGCGTATCCTGCACACTGTAATAGACAGAATAATTATTGTTCATTTGCGCCATGAGGCAAAACAATGCTTTGCGTTGCAGAGAATCTTTATCTTTCACATAGCGGCCAATGGCTTTGACCAGCTCGGGTTTGTTGAGTCCGGCCTGGTCAATAACCTGAAGTACATCGGCAGGAATTCCGGGTTTTTCGGACTTCATACATTGCCAGCTAAGCATGACCAAAGCGGAGACGAAAAAAAGAAGAACAACTTTTCTAATTAAACTACTCATTGGGTTGCTGTTAACTTTAGAACTTCGAATTCTTTTGTATGACAAAGTTAAAATGATTTTCGGATTTTCCTGCCTTTTGTCCCTATTTGCAACGCAGGCAAAATTCTAATTCTACATTCTGAAGACTTAAGTTGATTATTGCATAAGTTTTTCGTCATGAGAAGTCAAAATACGAAGAGTAAAGGTGAGCGCAAATTTTCGACTCGCAGGAATGGTCTTAGCTATTTCGAGAATTGGAAATCAAGTATTGCCTTTAATCAAAGCAGTTTGGCTTTGCAATAGATCAATTTGTGAATTAATCA
>CAYLSW010000017.1:0-11400 GCA_964386145.1 uncultured Lentimicrobiaceae bacterium
TACCGGCTGACGACCTTACAGACCCGGCTCCGGCTACTACCTTTGCCCACCTTGACGCAACGACAGTACTTAGCCGTAAAATTGCCGAGCTGGGAATTTATCCAGCCGTGGACCCTCTGGATTCCACATCCCGTATTCTGACACCTGATGTTGTTGGAGACGAACATTATAACACAGCCCAAAGGGTAAAAAATATTTTGCAGCGATACAACGAGCTGCAGGACATCATTGCCATCCTTGGTATGGACGAACTTTCGGAAGAGGACAAACTGGTAGTGAACCGCGCCCGGCGTGTGCAACGCTTCCTGTCGCAGCCTTTCTTCGTGGCAGAGCAGTTTACCGGATTGAAGGGAACACTGGTGTCCATTGAAGATACCATAAAAGGTTTCAATATGATTATGGATGGCGAAGTGGACGAATATCCTGAAGCGGCTTTCAACCTTGTGGGCACCATTGAGGAAGCCATCGAAAAAGGGAAGAAAATGCTGGCCGAGACCAAATAAACTAATTTTTTAATCGAAATTATTCGTATTTCTCAACAAAACCATAGTAGAAAATGAACCTTGAAATTATCACACCCGATAAAACCATTTTTAAAGGAGAAGTTGATTTGGTTCAGTTGCCTGGAATCAATGGCTCTTTTGAAATATTAAACAACCATGCCCCTTTAATATCTGCTTTGAGAGAAGGGATTATCAAAATTCAAAAGGGAAAAACGGAAGACTTTTTTGAAGTGAAATCCGGCATAATTGAAGTACTTGACAACAAAGTATTGGTTTTGGCCGAGTAGTTTCAGAAACATCATATCTTAAACAAAAAAAAGCGGTTCTTTATAAAAAAGTAACCGCTTTTTTGTTTATCCCCGAAAATGTCCCCCATACATGTGGTGATGTTTATGGGTAGGTTGTTTTATCACAGACAGGAACCGGTTGTGTACTTTGCCACCTCTGTGTTCCAGATGCCTGTACATGGCTGTTTTGGCCATATCCTCAATGAAAATCCACAAAATACAGTAGCTCCAGACAAGTGCAACATTTGTCCAGCTGATAGCTGTTATCATGCCGAGAGGATAAACAACAAATAAAGTAGCCAGCACTTTGGTTGCAACGGCTGACCACAGCAGAGAAGGAGCCGGGAACGGTTTTTTATAAAAAGGCCCTTTTGTCCTGGTGACAAACAAAGTAAGATGCCCGGCCACAGCAAGTTTCAAAAAAATGAAAGTCTGGATTTGTGGCAGATTAAGATGCAGATACTCTTTGGCGATAATCAAAATCCCAAATGTTTCTATAACCCCGATCAACCCTAAAACGGTAGAAATACTCAATACTTTTTTCATGTCCCATTTTACCGGGTTTTTATTTAAGAAAGTATTGTCATAAGCGATGGTCATAATCGGCACATCATTGAAGAAGGCAAGAAGAATGATCAACAGGGCGGTAATGGGATAGAAATTAAAAAATATCATGGCCAGAACTACAAAGAACATGATGCGGATGGTTTCGATAATACGATACATCGCGTAGCTGTTCATTCTTTCAAAAATCTTCCTCGCTTCCGAAACGGCGTTGATAATCACTGAAAGGCCAGGTGTGGTAAGGATTAAATCGGCAGCGGCTCTTGCTGCATCCGTAGCCCCGCTCACGGCAATACCAAAATCGGCCTGCTTTAGTGCGGGGGCATCATTTACCCCATCACCGGTCATTCCGGTAATATGATTGGCTGCCTGGAGCGCTTTTACAATGCCATATTTGTGTTCGGGAAAGACTTCGGCAAAACCACTGGCAGCCTCAATTTGTTGTTCTATTTTCCGGCTGGGATGTTTTATATCCGAATCATCTTTAAAAATTGCGTCCACACGTTGTATATCAGTTCCTAAACCTAATTGGCTGGAAACCTGACGGGCTATGGCAACATTGTCGCCGGTAACCATTTTAACAGTGATGCCGTTTTCTCTTGCCAGGGCAATGGTAGCCGCAGAATCCTCACGCGGAGGATCAAAAAGTGTCAGTATGCCAAGAAATTGCCAGTCGCCACCGGCATCTTTTCTTGCCACGCCTAATGTCTTATATCCTTTGGCTGCAAACTTCTCCACCTCCTCATTAGCCTTTTCAAGATCTTTCCCCTTCACTTTACACAGGTCCATGATAACCTGAGTAGCGCCTTTGGTCGTATTCAATTCTTTACCGTTGGCGTCGGTTAATATTGCTTCGGTCCGTTTCCGAACAGGATCAAATGGAATGTGTTTTTTAAGAGAAAATGAGGATAATAACTTTTTGTCTTTCATCCCGGATACTACAGTCAAATCAATCGCATCGTTGGTATCGGTTTCCGAGGAAAGGGAAGCATACAAAATAAGTTCCTGGTCATCCTTTGCTTTAAACAAAACCGAATCTCCCAATGTTAATTTATTTTGCGTAAGCGTGCCCGTTTTATCAGAACATAAAATATCCAGACCTGCCGCTTCTTCAATAGCTTCCAGTCTGGAAACAATTACTTTTTTCTTTGACAGTACCAATGCCCCTACCGCCATGGTTACTGATAATACAGCAGGCATAGCCACAGGGATGGATGCAACTGTAAGGATCAAAGCAAATTGAATCAGTGTAATGACGTTATCGCCCCTCAGTAATTGAACCAGGAACAGTATAGACACAAGGCCGAGGCTAAGAAAAATAAGGTAATCGCCAATATGGATAACAGCTTTTTGAAAATGGGAGGTGGCTCCTGCATCCGAAACAAGACCAGCTGTTTTCCCAAAATAGGTGTCTGCTCCGGTGGCTGAAACAACGCCAGTCATCTCTCCCTGTTTCACGATGGTTCCGGAATAGCAGATATCATTTGGTTTTTTATTTACCGGAAGGGACTCTCCTGTCAAAGCGGCCTGATCTACGCTCACATAATCCCCCGCTGTTAATTTCAGGTCAGCGGGGATAATATCACCGATTTTAATGCGAACTACGTCTCCCGGAACGATCTCCCTTGCTTCAATCTCTATCCATTTTCCATCCCGAAGAACCCTTGCCTTTAATGCCAGTTGTGCTTTTAAGGCATCAAGGGCATTACTGGCTTTCAACTCCTGCCAGAAACCGATGCCGGCATTAAACAAAAGCAACGCGAAAATAACAAAGAAGTCGGTCAGGTGTTTCACAGCAAGAGACAAGACAGCTGCAATTTCTATCATCCAGGGAATAGGCCCCCAGAAATAACTAAAAAACCGGATCAGCATACTTACATGCTTCTCAGGCAATGCATTGGGCCCCATCTCTTCGAGACGTTTTTTCGCTTCTTCCGAAGACAGCCCTTTAGCAGAGGTATCTAACTTATTGAATAAGCCCTCCTTACTCATTTTTTCGGCATCCTTTATTGTGACCTGTTCCATGTTTTTTTAAATATAGTAATAACCGGATATTATTCTGTCGCTATCCTTTAGTTTAAAATTCTACGTAAGCGCTCGTTTTCAATTTTTCGCAAATCATCAGAAACAAAGGGGAAAATCATACTCTCCAGAATGTCCTGTCTGGAATCTCTTGCGTGAGACACAAAACCAAGAAGAGCATCCTTAAACACAACCCCTAACGGAGAGGGGAGTTGGGAAAGAAATGTTTTTGCCGGCTGTAGCAGTTGTTCAATTTTTTCTTTTCTTTCCTTGGTGTCTTTGGGAAGTTCCTTATTTAAAATCTCTATATCGTTTTCAAAAGTCTTTTTTACCTCCTGGAAATAATCCTGTAGTGCTTCATCAGCCTGATTACTCAGGATGGAAAGGTAAACTTTAGCCGTTCTTTCTTCTGTCGGTACCAAATGCCCTTCCGCAATCTGGCAGGTCACAAACAACGTGATTAATGCCGGGACCTTGTATATAACATTCTGTAGCCCCTGATTTTGTTTTTTAATTATTTCATTCATTTTTCAACTGTTTAATCATTGAATAGGCTTCTCTCTTAAATTATCCGTTATTCGCTTTAGAAGCACCCCGGCTTTCAGCATCTCCTTGAGAATTTAAATTAAACTCCGGGAGAATGCAAGAAGCAATTTTTAGGTATCCCGATAACTATGTACAGCAAAAATAAGGTACTTTCTCTTTACTTTCAAGAAGTGAAACAAAAAAATAACGGGCTCTTGTTTTGCATGGCTGATTTTTATCCAACCATCACCGAAGTTTCAGCATAACGGAATTTGGTGGAGATAACGCGTGTACTTAAAGCCATGGCCAGCGTCAGTGTGCCAATCCTTCCCACAAACATGGAAGTGATGATGATAGCTTTCCCGGCTGCTGACAAGGAAGCGGTAATACCGGTGGAAAGCCCCACGGTACCGAATGCAGAAAATTCTTCAAAGAGTAATTTAAGGAAACTAACCCCCGGTTCTGTGATGGCGAGAAAGAAAGTCGAAATAAAGATTATTGAAATGGAGAACAAAACTATAGAATAAGCTTTGTCGATGATGCTAAAAGGAAGTGTTCTTTTGAAAAATACCACGGATTTTTCACCTTTTATTGTGGCGACGGCCGATTTAATAATTACGGCAAACGTTGTCACTTTAATCCCGCCTCCGGTTGACCCCGGCCCGGCACCTACGAACATCAGGAAAATAAAAAACAACAATACCGGTGTTCCCAGCTTACCAATGTCCACAGTATTAAATCCCGCGGTTCGGGTTGTTACCGATTGAAAAACGGAAGTTACCGCCACCTGATACCACGGATATCCGGCCATGCTGTCTTTTTGGATGATATAAAAAACTAAAGCACCTATCGCAATTAAAAACAGCGACATGTATAAGGTTATTTTTGTGCCGGTGTTGAGTCTGCGCCAGGGCGACTTTATCCTGCTTCGAATACTTTTTATGCTAAAAGCATCCTGCATGGCCACAAATCCGAATCCACCGAAAAAGATGAGAAAGATGATGACAATTTGTAGTCCGTACAGATTTCGTACACCGCTTTCGGCCAGGTTATGGGAAAAGGTGGAAAAGCCGGCATTGTTGAAGGCCGAAACGGCATGAAAAACAGAGTTAAAGAGTTGTGCTTTCCAGCTGGCAAAGTGAACATTACCCCAGGAAAAATAAAGGAGCAGCGTCCCGATAGCTTCCATCAACAAGCTGAATTCCACGATGCTTCTCAAAATACTTTTTGAATCGGATAATCTTTCCGTACTCAGGAACTCTTTTATCAGTGACTGGTATTTTATACTTCCCGATGATTTGGAAAAGGTGGCAAAAAAGGTGGCGAACGAAATAATATTGATACCGCCGAGCTGAATCAACATCATGATAACTAGTTTCCCCTTTAAGGTAAAGAAAGTAGCGGTATCAACCACAATCAGGCCGGTGACACAACTGGCGCTGGTAGCCGTGAAAAGCGAATTTAGAAAATTGAAATGGTGTAATACGGTCATTTCGGGAAGCATTAAAAGGCCGGTGCCGGTGCCGATAAGCAGCAAAAACGAAAGCACCAGTAAAGTAGCCGGTTTTAGGTTTAATGCTGTAATTTTAGAACCCGATTTTCCAAGTTCGACAATAATAATAACAATGAAATAAAATTGAAGAAGTAACAAAGAGTGATTATTAACTAAATCATCAAATAGGTCCCTGAAAATTAATTTGTTGAAAAGAGAGGGGAAAACAATATAAAATAAAAAGAAAAGTAAGGTTATTCCTTCAACCTTATTTTGTTTTATAAATTCCAGCGGATGAAAATCATAGAAAACAAAAATAATGTAACGGAGAGAAAAGAAAATAAGGCTTAACACCATGGTCCTCTCAGTTAAATAGAGGGAACTATCGGTTTTTGGGAATCCGTAATAATAAATCGCAACGCCAATCACAAAGGAAAGGACAAAAAAACTAAGCACGTGAAATACCTGTGCAACAAGATTCTTGCTGCTAAATATTCGAAGATTAATCTTCTCTCTTATTTTAAAAAGCCTGGAGGGCATAACCGACTAACTGTTTATGTCGATAAATTTCTGGATATCACGGGTACTGCCAAAGACAACGATATAATCGTTGTCGTTGATGACCGTATCTCTGTGAGGTACCCCTTTGATATGCTGTCTTTTGATAATTTTATCACCCTCTTTCTCTTCCACTTCATTTTTTATGGTAACGAGGTTTATGTTATAGGCCTCCCGAAGCTGAATGTCTTCCAGGGTTTGTCCGATAATGGATTTAGGAGCTTTAATTTCCGTGATGGTATAGTCATCCGGGAGATCAAGAAAGTTCACTATGCTGGGGTTCAGCAGCCGTTTGGCAACTACGGCACCGACGGCATATTCGGGAGAGAAAATTTCGGTTAGTCCTAACTTTTCCAAAATCAAACGGTTTACTTTGCCCTTTGCCCTGACAATGATTCTTTTTATTTTCAGCTCAATAAGATTGACAGCCGTTAGCAGTAATTCTTCAAAATCTTCGCCAATGGCAATGACCACAGCATCGTAATTCTGAATGTTTTGAGAGATAAGAGCATTTTTATCAGTGGAGTCCAATGTAACGGCATAAGCCACATCGTTGGCAATATAATCCACCTTTTCCTGACTCTTGTCGATGGCTAAAACTTCGGCACCTTTTTCGGAAAGTGTCCGCGCTATGGCTTCTCCGAATTGTCCGATTCCAATGACAACAAACTGATTGTTAGACAACATTTCGCTTGGTTTTGAGTGGCAAATGTACAGAAAATAAAGAAAGTTTCTTCTGATAGTATAATTTATTCATATTTTAAAAATATGTTAGGTAAAGCGGGCTATGTTATCTCTAATAAATCATGTGCGTTCACAAACAAAATATCACCCACCTCATCAAATCCTTCAAAGTGCTCTTGTCCCTCATGCTTAAGCTGTTCGTTATAAAATCCGACAATGGTAAGTGCTGCCTCGGAAGAGTGTTGCGCCAGAAGTACCCTGAAGTTTATTTCTGGATCCTGTTCGATAACGGTAATGTTTTTTCTTGAAACGGGTAGTCGTCCTTCCAACACAAACCGGGCAATGTTGTTTTTGGTTTCTTCCATTTTATTTCCGGGGGAAAGGGTGAAAAGACTTATGCTGGCATTTTTCCACGCCGGATGCCCCAGAATGACATAGCTGAGAAGAATCATAAGGCGTTCGTTGTCTCTGTTGAAATCACGAATCCAAATATGAATGCCATTATCGTATTTGATATTCCGCATGGAACTCCCGAGAATGCAGATATCAAAATCGCCTGCCTGAACCATACGCAGGTTTTCGATAATTTGAGGAAGCTGCTCCGGCTGATGCTTGTCGAACTCAAACATTACAATATTGTTCTCTACACCGGATATTCCGGGGGTCTGAATGATTTGCGCAATGGCAGAGGTATAAGAAGGAGAAATAATGGTGTCCACAATCATATTTCCTGCAGTTTTGTTTGCTTTTGTAATCAGGCGGTCCATAATCTTTTTTGCTTCTTTGTGGGTTTCGCGTGAATAATAACCCTGAATAAAATGCATATAAGTGCCAAAGCCGTGCGAATAGGAAATCCAGTTAAGCAAATCAAAGATCTTATCCCGCTCAAAGGTATCAGACGAAATGCAGATGGCAGAAGGACGCCAGGTTCTCTCTTTCATTGTGCCGCTTTGCAGGTAAACGGTGAGCTTACGGCTAATCTGAAACATGACGCCATGAAAAATATTTTCGAGCCCTCTTCTGTCCTGATGAATACGTTTCATCAAAAAGTACAGCAGAAAAATAGATACAACAGAGATAAAAGCGTAGAAAGGATTCATCAAAAACATTAAAACGGTAGCAAAAATAAATCCGGATAGAGAGAAATACCATTTTGATTGGAAAGTAGGCCGGTAGGAGGGGTCGGAGCCAAAATGGTTTAGAAAAGATATCAGATTCATGGAGGCGTAGGTAATCATAAAAAACATGGAAATAATTTTTGCAACAGCATCTACGCTTCCCAGTGTTACAAATACCAGTGCCAGCAGGAGGGTGAAAAAAGTGGCGCTTTGGGGTTCATTGGTTTTTCCTTTCCCTTTGGCCAACAGCGTATTCATTTTTTCTGATGGAAAGGACTTATCAACGGCAATGGCCTGCAAGGTGCGTGGTGCAACCAACAAAGACCCAATTGCACTTGAAATGGTTGCTGCCGCCAGACCGAGAGGAATAATAATCCATCCATACAGCGCAATTTTGCTCATAATCAAAGGTTGTGACATGAGATCCTGTGGTGTGGCTGAGGCATTCAGCTTAAGGACGACGAAAACATATATAATCATGCCCGAAAGGGTTGCCCACAAGGTTCCGCGCGGAATAGATTTTTGCGGACTTTTCAGGTCCCCTGACAATCCGACACCGGCATCCATCCCTGTAAAAGCCGGAAAAATAATGGCAAGCATGATAAACAGCTGGTCCGTATTACGCAAAGGTTCAACGACCTCGTTGCCGGAAACCATATCGGAAACAGGATGGCCAAGAAAAAATGCCGTCAACGCCAACAATAAAATGGTTACCACAACATACAACATTTTTATTCCGAGGGAGGCTCCTTTTCGCCAAATGAGAACGCCGAGAATTAGTAAAGCCGGAATGCTGATGGCCTGCCTTGGGATGAAAAGGCCGTAATTAGCCTGAACAAAATGAAGCAGCGGCGTAAATGCTTCCGTAAAAGCAATAATATAAAAGGCAACGCTGATGGCCTGCGACAGGTAAAGGGAAATACCTATGGTGGCGCCGATATTTAATCCGAAAGAACGGGAAATCATATAATATTCTCCGCCTCCTTCTACCTTTTGGTTGGTGGCAATCTCAGAAATGGCCATGGATGTGGGAAGGGTAACCATATGCCCTATCAGGATGAGAAGAAGAACACCTGCCATCCCGACAGTGCCCACGGCTACTCCAAAACGCAAAAACAAAATGGCGCCGAGGATAGTGGAGATAGCCGTAAAATAAACGGGCGCTGTCCCCATATTTTTTACCGGTTGTCGGGAGGTTGCATTTTTCATGGCAGTCAATTCTTATCTAGATAATCCTTTTTTTTCAAAAATAGGTTTTTTACCAAACAATTAAAAGGCTTTTGTGAAAATAAAAAGGCTGTCCAATATGCTGAACAGCCTTTTTATAAATGTATTTGGAAACATTATTTCCAGTAATAGAAAGAGGCGTTACCAAGTTCCTGCTCTATTTCCAACAGGCGGTTGTATTTGGCCAAACGTTCACTTCGGCTGGCAGAACCTGTTTTCAAGTGACCGCCATCCATGGCTACGGCAAAATCGGCGAGGAATGTATCTGTAGTTTCGCCCGATCGGTGCGAAATAAAATAACGCCAGCCGGCATCGCGGCACATACGTACAGCTTCGATGGTTTCGCTCACCGAGCCAATCTGATTCAGTTTAATCAGTGCCGAATTAGCTGTCCCTTCATTAATTCCACGGGCAATGTATTTGACATTGGTTACAAAATTATCATCGCCAACTACTTCAATTTTGTCGCCAAGACGTTCGGTGAATTTTTTAAAACCTGCCCAGTCATTTTCAGCCAACGGGTCTTCCCACAACACAATGGGATATTTTGAAACCCATTCTTCGGCGAGGTCAATCAGCCCGTTACTATCCATTTTTCCGGCTCCCGACCATTTGAGGTCGTAGTGATCTTTGTTGTCGGTGCAGAAAGAACTCGCTGCATTGTCAATGGCAATGGCAATATCTTTTCCGGGTTTGTAACCGGCTTGTTCAATAGCCTGGATGATAGTTTCAATCACATCTTCGTTACTGTCGAGGTTGGGAGCAAAGCCGCCTTCATCGCCTACGCCGGTGGAAAGGCCGCGGTCTTTCAGAATACCTTTTAATGTGTGGAAAGTTTCTGCCACGTAGCGCAGACCTTCGCGAAAATTGGGTGCACCAATCGGTACAGCCATAAATTCCTGAAAATCAACACTGTTATCAGCATGGGCACCTCCATTCAGAATGTTCATACAGGGAACAGGAATACGACGTGCGCCGGCGCCACCAAGATATTGGTACAAAGGGATACGTGCCGACGCAGCGGCAGCACGAGCCACAGCCATGGAAACGCCCAAAATGGCATTGGCTCCAAGCTTCGATTTGTTTTTGGTGCCATCCATTTCGATCATTTTGCGGTCTATAATTGACTGCTCATGTGCATGCATGCCCAAAAGAGCGGGTGCAATCACTTTGTTTACATTTTCGACAGCTTTCAGCACGCCTTTTCCGCCATAGCGTTTTTTGTCGCCATCACGTAATTCAACGGCTTCGTTTTCGCCTGTGCTGGCTCCCGAAGGAACGGAAGCAACAACCTGTGTTCCATCGCTGAGTTCCAGATAAACCCTTACCGTGGGGTTTCCTCTTGAATCAAGAATTTCCATGGCACGAATGCCACTTATTTTGTTGTTTAACATTTTTAATCTCCTTATTTTGACAGTTTTAAAATTTGTTTTTTCAGCCGGTAAAATTCATCATTTTCCGGCTAAGAAACAAATAAAACAAAAACCTTTAAGTTTTTTCACCGGTGCCGCAACAGCAGGCCTTCGTCCGAACTTGTTTATAACGATTGCGGGATTCCAAATGAAAATATATCGCACTATCGCATGTCATTTTTCTTTGTTTTCTGTGTAATTTGGTTTAGCCAAAAAATAAATCAGCAACTCATGGATATTTTGCTTATCTTTGAACCCAATTTATTAATCCCTTAAATTAAAAAATTATGAGAATGAAAATATTTTTCGCCGCAGTACTGTTATCCGGACTTATGTTTACTACCGGATGCTCTAAGATTAAATCCTTACTTGATGTCAAATTTGATGCTAATTACACTGTAGATCTAAATGTAAAAATTCCTGCCCCGGGCTCTCTTAAAACGGTACAAAGTTCTTTTGAAGGAAGTGCAACTATTGATCCTACGTCCAATTCTGATGTTTCCAAATATCTGAACCTCATTAAATCGTGGAATGTTACCGGCCTTACCGGAACTTTTAAAAATGTAACGAAGGAGGCTGTTCTTCAGACAGGCATCCTAAAGATTTCTTCTGATGCCGGCACGTCAAAATGGACTTTTACAAATGTGCAGATTAAAAATGACGGGACTTTTACACTGGATAATACAAACGGCCAATGGGACGAGTTAGACAGGATTCTTAGTGCAAAGAAGCCGTTTACCGTGGATGTTTCCGGAACGACAGACAAAGATGATTTTTCCTTTACCATGTCCATCAAAATTCAGTCCACTGTTACAGCAAATCCGTTAGGAGCTAAATAATCGATGTTCTTTTGTTTACAATTAAAAAAGCCGGTTTCCCCGGCTTTTTTAATTGTAAAAACTAATTCTTTGTTCGCAGGTCTATGTGTGCAGGAATGGAAAGATGTGCCTGACCAACAGAAAGATTTCCCGATAAGGTTAAAAAATAACAAAAAATAACAAAAATTAA
>CAYLSW010000017.1:11500-19342 GCA_964386145.1 uncultured Lentimicrobiaceae bacterium
CAACAGAAAGATTTCCCGATAAGGTTAAAAAATAACAAAAAATAACAAAAATTAAGATTTTGAGTATGACAAATATTACATTTTAAATTAATTTAAAAAGCCTTTTATTATTACAGCTTTTCTTCGTAAAATTGCACTCAAATTAAAAAACGAACACCCTTGTTAGCTATGGTGAGGAAAACAACTGTAAATCAGATAATTACCATTTTTTTATTTTTCTCTTTCTTTTGTGTTGTACCACTAAATTTAGTGGCCGGTAACCAGACCTCTAACTCAAAGGACAAAACTCTCGGCAAAGAGGAGGAGATGGATATAGGGAACATGATAATGGAGGAGGTAACAGATTCCTACGAATGGCATTTTTTTAACATAGGCGAGCATCATGTTTCTCTTTATTTGCCTGTTATTATTTACGATAAGGGACATTGGATTGTTTTTTCTTCTTCCCGGTTAAAACACGGTCAGGCTTCTTACAAAGGTTATTATGTGGCTGCGGAAGGTATGAATGCCGGAAAGCTGGTTCGTAAAGATGCCAGCGGAAAAGAAGTGCTGCCACAATTGGATATCTCCATTACCAAGACGGTATTTGCTATTTTTCTTGATGCACTGTTGCTGATGATTGTCTTTCTTTCCATTGCTAAATCCTATCGAAGAAGAAGAGGCCGGGCCCCAAAAGGGTTGCAGTCTTTGATGGAGCCCCTGGTACTGTTTATCCGCGATGATGTAGCCAAAGATTCTATCGGAGAAGATAAATACGAGCGTTACCTGCCTTACCTGATGACGTTGTTCTTTTTCATTCTGTTCAGTAATCTTGTGGGGATTTTTCCCTTTTTTCCCGGTGGTGCAAATGTTACGGGAAATATTGCTGTCACCGGCGTTATGGCATTCTTTACTTTTGTGATTACAACTTTTAGCGGAAACAAACATTATTGGAAAGACATTGTCAATACTACCGGTGTTCCGTGGTGGTTAAAATTCCCAATACCGCTTATGCCTTTTGTTGAACTTATGGGAGTTTTCACCAAGCCTTTTGTTCTGATGGTACGTCTTTTTGCCAATATGGTATCCGGACACATTGTGCTGGCGGGTTTTATAAGTCTGATATTTATTTTCGGAAAGTTCGGTATCGGACTGGGATATGGCGTTTCCTTGTTTTCCATTGCATTTTCCATCTTTTTGGATTTGCTGGAGATTCTGGTTGCTTTTATCCAGGCTTACGTTTTTGTATTACTTTCCGCTTTATATTTTGGAATGGCCACTGAAGTTCCCGAACATCATTAATTTAAAAACTATTTATTCATCACTAATTTATAAATTATGCATTTATTAACTGTTTTACTGGAAGCTGTAAACAACCTGGCTCCTCTTGCAAAAATGGGTGCTGGTTTCGGAGCAGGTATTGCCGCTGTCGGAGCCGGTATCGGTATCGGACAAATCGGTCGCGGTGCGGTGGAAGCCATTGCACGTCAGCCGGAGGCTATGGGCGATATTCGTTCCAACATGCTTGTAGCTGCAGCGCTTGTCGAAGGTGTTTCTTTCGGCGCCATCGTTGTTTGTCTGTTGATTCTGTTTATTTAATCAACCTGCGGAGAACGCGAATTTTACAGCATCCCGGCGGTAGGCCGGGATGCTTAAATTGAAAACAAAATCAAAAAAAATAAATTATGCAATTGATTAATCCCGGATTAGGCCTTGTTTTTTGGATGACCGTGGCTTTCGGTATTGTTTTGTTTATTCTTGGAAAATTTGCCTGGCCTGCCATCTTGAACGGACTCAGCGAGCGCGAGCAGAGTATTCAGGAGGCCCTCAACTCTGCTAAAGAGGCACAAGAGCAAATGAAACGTTTGAAATTGGACAACGATAAAATGCTCAGGGAAGCCATGGAAGAAAGAGACGTTATCCTTGCGGAAGCACGTAAGATAAAAGATAAAATTATTGGCGAAGCAAAAGAACAGGCTGGCAAAGAGGCTTCTGGAATCGTGGAGAGTGCCAAAGAGAAAATTAATAACGAAAAGATAGCCGCTTTGCGCGAAATTAAATCCACTGTCGCCGAGTATTCCATCGAAATTGCTGAAAAAATTCTTCGTGAAGAACTCAAAGATAAGGCACAACAGAAAAAGTACATTGAGAAACTTTTGAGAGAAACCAGTTTAAACTAACAGACTTTTATTATGAGAGTGAATTTGCTGGCAAAAAGATATGCTCAGGCCTTGTTCGACCTTTCTCTTGAATACAAGATTGATGAAAAAGTCGCTTCCGATATGCGTATGGTTGGACGTGTCCTGACTGAAAACAGAGAGCTCAGGAGAATTATGGCAAATCCTGTGCTGAACGAATCAAAAAAAGTAAAAATCCTTAACAGGTTGTTCGGGGAGAGGCTGAACGAATTGACACTCCGCTTTTTCAACCTGATTATTCGTAAAGGACGCGAAGTTTATCTTGAAAGTATTTGTCTGGCATTTGAAAATATTTATAAAGATTACAAAAACGTGGTCGGGGCCGAGCTTATCACTGTCACTAAGTCAGATGATAAAATCAGAAAACTTGTGGTGGACAAGCTGAAAGCCATAACAGATAAGGATATTGAACTGAAAGAAACTGTAAATAAAGATATTATCGGTGGTTTTGTGGTGCGCCTGGAAGATTACCAGTACGACGCCAGCGTGACTACCCAGCTGAGGCGGCTGCGGAAAAACTATGCTGACAAATTGAAATAATTAAACGGGATTTTTAATTAGATACAAAGATAAAACATAAATTATGGCAGACATCAAACCGGCTGAAATATCAGCCATACTGCGACAGGAACTGGCAGGCTTTGAATCGGAAGCCACACTCGAAGAAATAGGAACCGTCCTTATGATTGGTGATGGAATTGCCCGTGTTTACGGACTTTCCAATGCCGAACAAGGCGAGTTAGTTGAATTTGAGAGGAACGGCCTCATGGGACTTGTTCAAAATCTTGAAGAAGACAATGTGGGTGTCGTGCTGCTCGGCGATGCCGAAGACATCAACGAAGGGGATAAAGTGAAACGTACCGGAAGAATTGTTTCCATTAAAGTGGGCGAAGGTCTCCTTGGACGCGTGATTAACACCCTCGGTGACCCTATTGACGGGAAAGGCCCTGTGGAAGGCGAACTTTTTGAAATGCCACTCGAACGCAAAGCTCCCGGGGTTATTTATCGCCAGCCCGTAAGCGAACCGTTGCAAACTGGTATCAAAGCTATTGATGCTATGATTCCTATCGGTCGCGGCCAACGTGAACTGATTATAGGTGACCGTCAGACAGGGAAAACAGCTATTGCCATCGATACCATTATCAACCAAAAAGAGTTTTATGAAAATGGCGAACCGGTTTATTGTATTTATGTGGCTTCGGGACAAAAAGGCTCAACCGTAGCGCAGATTCAGAAAACGCTCGAAGAACATGGTGCGATGGCTTATACGGTAATTGTCTCCTCCACAGCTTCCGATCCGGCTGCCATGCAGTTCTATGCTCCCTTTGCCGGAGCCGCCATTGGCGAGTTCTTCCGTGATACGGGCCGTTCTGCATTGATTGTGTACGACGACCTTTCAAAACAGGCGGTGGCTTACCGCGAAGTGTCGCTGTTGCTACGTCGTCCTCCGGGACGTGAAGCCTATCCGGGTGATGTGTTTTATCTTCACTCCCGTTTGCTGGAACGTGCAGCTAAAATCATCGATTCCGATGAGATTGCCAAAAAAATGAATAACATCCCCGGAAGTATCAAACATCTTGTGAAAGGAGGTGGCTCTCTCACCGCTTTGCCGATTATTGAGACACAGGCCGGCGATGTGTCCGCCTATATTCCCACCAATGTAATCTCCATTACCGATGGTCAGATTTTCCTCGAAACCACTTTGTTTAACTCGGGTATCCGTCCCGCCATCAACGTGGGAATTTCCGTATCACGTGTGGGAGGCGCGGCTCAAATAAAATCAATGAAAAAGGTGGCCGGAACACTGAAACTTGACCAGGCACAGTTTCGTGAGCTGGAAGCTTTTTCCAAATTCGGTTCCGACCTCGATGCTGCGACACTCAACGTTCTGGAGAAAGGACGCAGGAATGTGGAGATTCTGAAACAACCCCAGTATTCTCCCATGAAAGTGGAAGATCAGATTGCCATTCTTTTCTGTGGAACCAACAACCTGCTGCTTGATGTGCCCACAGATAAAATTCGTGATTTTCAGGAAAATTATCTGAGTATTATGCAGGCTAAATATCAGGACATTTTGGATGAACTGAAACTGGGTAAGCTTACCGGCAAGGGAGTAGAAACCATGAAAAAAATAGCCACTGAGATTTCAGGGCGCTACAAAAAGTAACTTTAACCTGACAAAGTATTATGTCAAATCTAAAAGAAGTCCGGGTAAGAATTGCTTCTGTGCAATCGACCATGCAGATTACCAGTGCCATGAAAATGGTGGCGGCTGCCAAATTGCGAAAAGCTCAAAATGCAGTGACTACCATGCGCCCTTATGCTGCCAAGCTACAGGAGATTATGCAGGATTTAAGTGCCAGCCTTGATGATTCGAATGAAAATGTTTTTACCACTGCCCGCGGAAATGAAAAGGTGCTTTTAGTTGTGATTACCTCTAACAGGGGACTGTGTGGCGCTTTTAATTTGAATGTTGTAAAAGAAGCTGTCAAACAGGTGGAAGGACAGTTTGCCTCGCAACATGGAAAAGGGAATGTTGATTTCTTATGCGTGGGGAAAAAGGGTTCCGATATTTTAAAATCCAAAGGCTATCAGGTAAAAGAGATGGAGACCGCCATTTTTGATAAGCTCAATTTTGGAAATGTGGTTCCGTTGGCCGAAAGGCTTATGCAGAAGTTTGAAGCAGGTGCTTACGATAAAATTGTACTGTTTTACAACGAGTTTAAAAATGCCGTCGTGCAGATTTTGCAATCTGAACAGTTTTTACCCATCGTTGAATCCACTCCGGACGATACACCGAAAAAGGAGCACAAACTGGTGGATTACATTTTTGAGCCGGGCAAAAATGAAATTATTACCAAATTAATTCCAAAATCATTGAAGATTCAGTTTTACAAAGCCATCCTTGATAGTTTTGCTGCAGAGCACGGCGCCCGGATGACCGCTATGCATCAGGCTACCGACAATGCTACGGAATTATTGAAAAACCTGAAATTGACTTATAACAAAGCCCGCCAGGCTGCGATTACCAACGAAATTCTGGAGATTGTCAGTGGTGCGGAAGCTCTGAAAGGTTAGGACAAATGGGGACTAAAAAAGCGCAGGCAGAGTGTCTGCGCTTTTTTTTTTCTGAAATTGTCTCCGACGGTCTTGTGTCAGAGGATTTGTAACGTTGTCGCTTAACCATAAGCAGCCTTTTAGGTGCTTTCGTGGCCCAAAAAGCCGGATGAGTGCTGCGCTGACATTGTCTTTTCAGACAGTCTTGCTCCTGAAAGGTCGAAAAAGGAGAGGAGATTGAATGATCAGGTAAAATATTTTTTCTATGCTGTCCTTTTCAGGTTTTCCATACACCACCTTTTCAGGTTTTCTTTTCTTCACATTTCATATGCGGGTCAACCTGAAAGGAGAGAAAAAAGGCCGGGATGCATTCGTCATCATCCCGGCCTTAGTTTTTTTTCAGAAAATCAGCAGTTGTTTACCGCACCATCAGCTTTTTCACCTGCTTTGTGTTTCCGGCATTCATAACCATAAAATAAATCCCGCTGTTGATACCATCCAGCCCGAAATGCAGGTGGTTTACTCCTTGTTTGAAGTCGCCTTTGTAAAATACCCTGATCTTGCGACCGGTTATATCGAAAAGGGATATATCCCCGGATGCAGGCTTTTCCATACTCCATCTTACATCGATGCCCGTTATGGCCGGGTTGGGATAAATCGACAGGCTTTCTCCGGTATTATTCTGTTCATTTTGCTGAATGCCAGTGATAAAATCGGGTTTCTTTAAACGCACCGAAGTGTAAAAATGATATTCTCCCGCAGTCATTGTCATCTGAAAATTATTGCCGGTGCTCGTAACGTTGAGCGAGTCGCCGCTGAAATAGTCGTACCACCATCCTGTTTTTTGAAAATAAGGATGAACGGTAAGTGTTTTTACATCAAAGTTGCCCAAGACGGTTACATCCATGGATGCGTCGTTTAGCTGAATTCTTTTGAACGAATTATTCAGTTCGAGATAGTAATTGGTTGTCCTGAAAGCGGGTTGCGTCTCTTTCAAATGAATCAATGCTGACCATACATCATACAGATGTTTCCGGTCGGAATTATTAAAATAGTTCCACAGGATAGGCTTAGGGTGGGTCCGGCAATCGCTGTTTAGCGTACCGTCTTCGCATTGGTCAATGGAAATATCGTAGCCGAGTTCACCAAACATCCAAATCATTTTGGGCCCCGGAACGGTAAAGAAAAACGCTCCGGCCATTTCCATGCGTTTCAAAGCTGTAGGAATATTCTTAATGTTATAGCCTCCGTTGGAGTTTCCGTATTGTTCGTTTTTAAACATCAGCCGTTGTTCATCATGACTTTCCATATAACCCACAACACCGGCTGGATTGGTATAACCACGTTTTTCATAAGATATCCACGAAAAATCCGAACTACTTGTGTATCCCATGGTAGCCTGATTGTAATTATTATTTAAATTTCCCCAAACCGACATACCATAATCTGTCAGCACTTTTTCTTCGCTGTTGGCGGTAAAATGTTCCAGAATCACATAGGCGTTGGATCTGTAAGACCAGATATGATGTGCCATACGTTTCAGGATATTTATACGCGATTGGTCATAAGCATATCCGTTGCCAGGTGTGTTGGTGAAACCTTTGGTAAAGTCGAACCGGAAACCGTCCACTTTATATTGCGAAATCCAGTAATGGTTTACACTGTCCACAAAACGTTTTGTGTCAGGGCTTTCATGGTTAAAGTCACTTCCCCAACTGTAATCCGTATTGGGAGAGGTTTGGTTAAACCATGGATTATCGGCTGCAGGCTGGTTTTTGGCAGAGTTCCAATACATCTTAACGAGAGGACAACTGCCGTAAGCCTGGTTGAGCACCATGTCCATAATGACGGCAATGCCGTTGGCATGGCACGAATCTACAAATGCTTTAAATGTATTCTTCGGCCCGTAATATTTGTCGGGAGCAAAATAGTAATCAGGATTATAGCCCCAGCTGATATTTCCCTCAAATTCACTCACGGGCATAAGCTCTATGGCGTTAACTCCCAGACGCTTCAGATAATCCAGTGTGTCAATAATGTCATCAAAAGTATGACCTTTGGTAAAATCACGGACAAGCAGCTCATAAACCACTAGATTTTGTGTTTTGGGTGCTTTAAAGTTGGTAACTTTCCATGGATATGGAGTCTGGTCGGTTTGCAGGACGGTGGCAATGCCGGTGGTCTTACCCGTGGGATATTTTATCAGGTTCGGATAAGTTCTCTGGCTTATATATTTATCGTTCCAGGGGTCGCTTACCTTGTCGGCATACGGGTCGCCGATGCGGATGGTTCCGTCAATCAGATACTGAAAAATATACTCTTTTTTCGGTGTGAGCCCGGATATTTTTATCCAAAAACGGTCCCCGGCGGGCGTAATGTTCATGGCCCATTTGTCGCCCACTTCCCAGTTGTTGAAGCCTCCAATGGCAAATATGTGCTTTTTATAAGGAGCATAGAGACTTAAAATAACGGTGCTGTCGTTGACGTAGTTAATACCATCGCGCATCCCGGCAGGTAGTGCTGCCACGTTTGGCGGACGGTTCACATAAAAATAAACCGAATCGTAAACGGCTTTACTGTTTTGCACGGCTTTGGCAATAATCCAGTG
>CAYLSW010000018.1:0-19334 GCA_964386145.1 uncultured Lentimicrobiaceae bacterium
GGTGAATTTAAAACTTTTGCAACGAAGAAAAAGTACAAAAGAACAAGCCGAAACTGTCAGGTTATTTTGTTACAATCCCTAAGTTATATTTACTATTACAAATTTTTATCTATTTGATAATCTGTTGTATAGAATTTTTACCTGACTATTAATTTATAAGAGCCCTATTTTGCCAATTGTGCCACATGGACTACGGATGTTACCTGTTAATAGAGACCATCCCGGGAAAATCAACAGGATAGAATTACGAGAAATCGTTTCTTTCCGTGGAAATCAGTTAGAATTTCAGGAGGTTCAAAAGTTCTTTTATCAAAGAGAGAGGCCGTTTGCTCAGCATATTTTTCATTTATTTCAAAATAAAGTTTTCCGCCGGATATCAGAGATTTCTCAGCAAAATGCATGATTTTCCGATAGAACAATAACGGATCCTCTTCTTCCGCGAAAAGTGCTAAATGCGGTTCGTATTTCAAAACATTATCAGCCATTTGCTCCTTTTCATTTTGCAGAACATAAGGCGGGTTACTCACAATAATGTGGAATTTCTTTTCTAACACACTCAGGCAGGACTCCGTATCCAAAATATTACATTGCCTGAAATCAACCGTAAGATGAAGGCTTCTTGCATTTTCCCTGGCCAGGGCAAGTGCTTTTTCAGAAATATCAATGGCCGTCAGACGGCTTTGTGAAAGTGCATTTTTCAACGCCAGTGCAATGCATCCACTGCCGGTTCCAACATCAAGAATCTCAATCTCATCACTCCTGTGATTCTTTACAATAATATCTACAAGTTCTTCCGTCTCAGGCCGCGGAATAAGCACTTCGGGCGATACTTTCAGCTCCAGACCATAAAACTCAGCAGAGCCCAGTATATGCTGAATTGGTTCCGATGTCAGCAAACGATTCACAGCCTTGTGCATGACTAGCATCTCCGGTTCGGAAAGCCTTTTGTCAATTTGTATCTGCTGCATGGCCCGCGAAAATCCAAAATAGTGGAGGATAAGCATGTTCACCATGTTCTCAGCTTCGCTATGGGGATAGAGTCCGGTTATCCGACTCACCATCTTTCTTTTGATATCGGCCAGCTTGTTTGAGGCATAAAACATACGGCAAAGATAGCGACTCAGACCATAAAACAAGATATCAGGAACTTTTTATTATCGACATCCACTGAAACAGCCAAATTTACAGCCTTGTGAGGGTGAAAGCACCGGATAGGTACTTCCTTTCGGCCAAACAGTAAAAAATGGGAAAACGGATACCAGAGTTGTTTTCATAACAGGAATGTTGATGCTGAAAAAAACCTTTTACTTCGTATCCGACAGAGTAAGTTCGATATAAACAAAGGTCAGTTTGTTTTTGTTCGCTATACCTTTTATATATAATGGTGCACTTATTATTGCGGATAATATGAAATACCAAAAAGTACTTGCAGTAACGGACAAAGTCATCCGGCTCGAAATTAAAAAGAAGGCCAGGTAGTTCAGCTTTAATCAGGCAGATAGGAAAAAGCTCCCCTGTTTTAATGGCAGATCAAAAAAGTTTTCTAAAACCTGCTGTTGATAAATTCAGTAGTGAATAACCTTGTATTTTTCAGCCTGGGAGAAAACGCGCTTTAGCAGACGATAAAATTATTGGTCAGCCAACCAGCGACCCTGTATTGAGACATTAAAAAAGCAGACAACTTATTGTCTGCATCCATAGAAATACACTATGTTTTTACTTTTCAATTTCCGGTTCGTCACTCTTTGCAAGATCCTCATCCACCAAGATACGGCCACAATATTCACATACAATGATTTTTTTGTGCAATTTGATATCCAACTGATGCTGCGGAGGAATCTTATTGAAACAACCGCCACAGGCATCTCGCTCAATCTGCACAACAGCCAGTCCGTTCCGTGCATTTGTGCGAATACGCTTATAAGCAGTCAACAATCTTTCTTCAATGAATTTCTCATTTTCATGGGATCTTTTCACCAGATCCTCCTCTTCTTTTTCAGTCTCGGCAATAATACCTGTAAGTTCGGATTTTTTTGCAGCAAGATCCTGCTGGCGCATTTCCAGCTTTTCATTAGCCTCCTTCATATCCGTTTCAATACCCTCAATATGGAATTTGGATTCTTTAATTTTCTTCTCGGCAAGCTGAATCTCCAGGTTTTGAAACTCAATCTCCTTGGTCAAAGAATCATATTCACGATTGTTACGAACATTCAATTGCTGCTCTGTATATTTCTTAATCAGATTATTACTCCCTTTTATAGCTTCATTTTTGTCCTTGATAAACTGAATAAACTTATCCTTTTCTTCCTGGAAATTGGCTATCCTTGTTTCCAGGCCCGCAATTTCGTCTTCCAGGTCCTCTACTTCGAGAGGAAGTTCACCCCTTACAATTTTTATTTTATCAATTTGTGAATCAATCTGCTGGAGATTAAATAATGCAGTCAGTTTCTGTTCCACACTTACTTCCTGACCTTTCATGGTATTTTTATTCTTATTTGTCATAACGCCTTAAGTTTCAACTATCTACAAAAATGAAATTGGATTTGTGTTATAATTTGAAATTTGGAGTGCAAAATTAGGGAATTTTTTGGTTAATAAATCAAATAATAAATCTTTAGTAAATTGTTCTGTTTCATAATGTCCGGCATCCACGAGTAACATCTGATTTTGATAGAGGAAAAAGTCATGGTATTTTAGATCGGAAGTAACGAAAGCATCGGCACCGGAAGTAAAAGCTTTTCGTATCAGGAAACTTCCGCTTCCCCCGCAGACAGCCACCTTTTTCACCTTTCGATCTATAAGCATTCCGTGACGAAGTTGCTGTGCTTCCAGTTTCTTTTTCACTTCCTGCAGGAAGTCGTGAGGAGACATGGATACAGGCAACTCCCCTATCATACCTGTTCCCACTCCGGCCCCTCTGTTTTCCAGCGGATAAATATCGTAGGCTGCCTCCTCGTAAGGATGTACGGCAAGCATGGCTTTCAAAACAGTATCTAATAAATAATCAGGAACAATGGATTCCAGCCGCACCTCTTTTTCAAAATGAAGTTCACCCTGTTTTCCCACAAATGGATGCGTGCCTTCGAGTGCTTTAAAACTCCCTTCGCCGTGGATGCCAAAACTGCAATGGCTATAGTTGCCAATATGTCCCGCACCGGCATTCAACATGGCTTTACGAACTGCATCAGCATGACCTTCAGGCACAAAAATCACCAGCTTTTTCAATTCTCCCACAGGGGCCAAAATACGGGTATTCAAGAGCCCTAACTGTTTTGCCAAACGAAGATTCACCCCTTCGGCCACATTATCCAGGTTAGTATGGATAGCATAAACAGCCACATCGTTTTTTACGGCTTCTATCACCAGGTCTTCCACGAGGTTTCCTCCATTCAAACGCTTTAGCCCTTTAAATATCAGCGGATGGTGGGCAATAACCAGCCCGGCTTCTGCGGCAACAGCCTCATCCATAACAGCATGGGTTATTTCCAGTGTAATGAGGGCTTTTTTTATTTCTTTGTCAGGAGAACCTATAAGCAAACCGGAATTATCATAAGATTCCTGTAAACTTAGCGGAGCTACTTGCTCCAGAAAACGGGTTATTTCTTTTATCTTCATTGCTACATAAAATTTCTTATAAAACTTTTTAGCGTTGTGATTTATATTATAAATTTTTTATAAATTTACGCAAAATTAAAGAATTATAAGGATCGTAAACTTTTATCTTCTTCATGCTGAAAATTTTGTTGTATCCGTTCGCGCTTTTATACGGACTGGTTATTGGTTTCAGACATTTTCTATTTAATATTGGTGTACTGCCGTCAAGATCTTTTGACGTACCTGTTATAGGCGTTGGGAACATCTCCATGGGAGGTACGGGGAAAACACCCCATACCGAATATCTCACCCGCCTGCTCCAAAAAGATTTCAGGGTAGCTATTCTCAGCTTGGGCTATTTAAGAAAAAGCAAAGATTTTGTCCTGGCAAATGAGTCTTCATCGTTTGAGGACATCGGTGACGAACCCATGCAATACCTGCATGATTTCGGTCATGAGGTTCGTGTGGCAGTGGACAGGGACCGCTGCCGGGGAGTGGAAAAACTTTTAAGTCTTGAAGATGCTCCCGAAGTTATCATTTTAGATGATGCTTTGCAACACCGTTTTATCAAACCCGGACTTAACCTTTTGCTTACCGACTACCGCCAACTATATACCGATGACTATCTTTTCCCAACCGGCAATCTTCGTGATTTGAAAACAGTAGCCAAACGGGCCGATATCATTATTGTTACAAAAACCGAGAAAATTCTTTCCCCTCTTGTAAAAAGATTTATTACAGAGAAACTGGCGCCAGGAGCTCATCAAAAACTTTATTTCTCCTATCTGAAATACAGCACTCCTGTCAGTATTCCCTCTTTAGAAAAAGTAAAAATTGAAAAACAATACAGCACTATCATCTTATTTACAGGGATTGCCAATTCCTATCCACTCAAAGATAAGCTTCGTTATCGTTGCCGCGAACTGATAACCCTTGATTTTCCCGATCATCATAACTACACCAAAAAAGATATTTTATTCATTAGAAAAACGTGGAATGAGCAGTATGCCAAACGCAAGCTGATGGTTACAACGGAAAAAGATGCCATGCGGTTAATAAATTCTCCCTATCTTCGCCTGCTGAAAGACCTTCCCATGGTTTACCTACCCATTGAGGTAAAATTTCACGGGCAGGATGGAAATAATTTTAATAAGCAAGTTTTAAATTATGTTAGGGAAAATCAAAGAAACAGCAGCATTCATCCAGTCAACAATAAGCGTTAAACCACGCATAGCCATTATATTAGGTTCCGGCCTCGGAGATTTGGCCAATGATATAGAGATCAGTGAGAAAATATTATACTCAGATATTCCAAACTTCCCGATTTCAACCATTAAAGGACACAAAGGGCAATTGATTTTCGGCTCCCTCAGTGGTGTGGAGGTAGTGGCCATGCAGGGGCGTTTTCATTATTACGAAGGCTATTCCATGGAGGAAGTCACCTTCCCCATCCGCGTTTTCAAACAGATGAATATTGAGTATCTCTTTGTCTCCAACGCCAGCGGTGGAGTAAATCCAGATTTTGAAGTAGGCGACATTATGTTTATTACCGACCACATCAATCTCTTGCCCAATCCGCTCATCGGACAGAACATCGATGAACTGGGCCCCCGTTTTGTGGACATGAGTGAAGCATATGACAAAAAATTGCTGAGTAAAGCCACCCGTGTAGCGCGCCATCATGGAATACGATACAAAACCGGTGTATATGCCGGCACTTCCGGCCCCACTTACGAAACACCATCGGAATACTATTACATCCGTAGTCTCGGAGCTGATGCCGTAGGGATGTCAACTGTTCCCGAAGTCATTGTAGCTCGTCACATGGACATGCCGGTTTTTGCCGTATCGGTCATCTCCGATCTTGGTGTGAAAGGCAAAATTATTGAGATTACTCATCAGGAAGTACTCGCTGCTGTGGAACAGGTTACACCGAAACTCATCACGATTATTAAAGATGTTATTAAAGGTCTGTAAATTGTAAGCTTGGAAAGAAAAAACATATATTTTGTTTCCGATTTCCATTTGGGAATCCCCGACCACTCCAGCAGTCTGGAGAGGGAAAAACTGCTGGTAAAATGGCTGGAGACCTTTAGCCGGGATGCGGCAGAAATTTTTCTCATGGGAGATGTGTTTGATTTTTGGTTTGAATACAAAACCGTTGTTCCCAAGGGCTTTGTCCGGTTGATGGGCAAGCTGGCAGAGATTACCGATGCCGGGATTCCAGTACATCTTTTTCGCGGCAACCACGACCTGTGGGCTTTCGACTATCTCGAAAAAGAAATCGGAATTAAACTTCACCGCAAACCGGTAATTCGCGAAATCATGGGGAAAACATTTTACCTCGCACATGGCGACGGAATGGGCCCCGGAGACCGTAGTTATAAATTTCTAAAGGCCATCTTCGAATTCAGGCCAAACCAGCTTATGTTCAGCTGGTTGCATCCAGATGTGGGTGCTAGGATGGGGAGCTATTTCTCACGCAGAAGCAGACTGTCTAAAATGAGCCGGGCAGGCAGGGAAGAAGCCTCTTTTGACAAAGATAAAGAGATGCTGTTCAACCACGCTAGGGAAATGGCCGGAATGTTTCCCAATGTCGATTATTTTGTTTTTGGTCACCGCCACATGCCTATCATTACAGAAATCAATACCAAAGCTACACTCATTATCCTCGGTGACTGGATATCTCATTTTTCCTTCGGGGTTTTTGAAGCAGGCAAATTCAGGCTGGAACGCTTTGAAGGGTGACAGGAAAAAGGCAAAAAGTCTCTTTTTACTCTTATCAGCAATACTTTGGCTCATCAAAAAAATTCCAGACCTTGTCATCTGCCGGGAGAGAGAAATTTTTTCACAATAAGAAGAAATTTCGCAAATTTTGAATATTTTTGAACATTTGAAATCAAATCATAAAACCATGGAAATAAACTCACGCTTTATCAAACTTACCCTGATTCTGATTACTGCGGGGATTTGGGTATTGATTTTTCAAAATGCCGGCATTATTCCGCAGATTAATCCCCAACGCATCGCCGTGGACTCTGCACTAAACGTAACAGGCTCGGTAGATGTGGATAACACAGTTTTCATTAAGGGGTCGGTGGATGCCAACATTGAAAGTATTAACGGGTACAACAAATTTTACAAAGATCCGCATACGGGTGAATATTATGTGCTTCCCGTAACAGACCCATATCAATAAAAACATCACCTGTAATTCTGATTTTCATCTCTTGGGAAATCACCTTTTGCAAAGGAGGGGTGCAGGAAATGTAATGAAAACTTTTCTGTTTTAAGGCTATTTTTCATAAAAATGCATATCTAAAATGTATTGATACACTTTTTCGGGCATCCAAAAAGACATATTCTTTTTTGTCCGGATACCCGCACGGATAAAACTGGAAGAAATCTCTAATAACGGGGCATCGAAAAGCCGGATTTTAGGATTTTCAGCGTATTCTCCTAACGTTGAGCCCGTACGGGGATAAACGTACAGCATATATTGATGTAAAATCTCCCGGTAATTTTTCCATTTGTGAAAGTGGCTGAAGATATCTGTACCGCAAATCATAACAAACTCCCGCTCAGGAAATTTATCAGAGAGCCGGGTCAAAGTATCGATGGTATAGGAAGGCCTGGGCATTTTAAATTCAATGCCGGTAGCTTTCAGCCGGAGTTGATCTTCCACAGCAAGGCGTACCAGCGCAAGGCGATGGATATCGGTAAGCAGACCGGCCTTTTTTTTTAACGGATTTTGCGGAGAAACTACAAACCAAACCTCATCCAAATCAGTAAATTCGGCCATATAATTGGCCAAAATCAAATGTCCCGAATGAATGGGATTGAATGAGCCAAACAACAAGCCGGTTTTTTTGTTTTGTATCAAAACGGTTCTTTTTCTATTTCTGAAGATTTAAAAATGCTAACTGTCACCCTCAAACATCCTATTCTCCTTATGAACTTAACGATGAGTATTTATTCCTTTCATTATTTAACTTACTTCCTCCTTTATCAACATTTTCCCTTTACTCAGGTTTCGCAGGTAATGAATCAGCCCATCGGCAATGTTATCAAAGTCAATACTTCCTTGAATTTTGGTCTGATATTTTCCGGAAATAAACAGATGCTGCATCTCAACGGAAACCTGTTCAAAAAAGTCATCGTCCATTTGCTCGCGCCATTCGGGCAGATTAAATCCCGAAATAATTTTATCATTAAATATCAAATCCATGGGATCAATACCGGAAATATGTTTTGTGGAGAGGTTTCCATACGACACCAGTTCGGCATCGTGGGGCATGGCATTAAAAATCTGTCCGGCCAAAGCTCCGCCCACCGCATCAAAAGCCAATCGCGCATCCAGTTTGCCGGCAAGTTCTTTCAGTTTTTGCTGAAACTGCGGATCGTTTTCCAACAAAATATATTTTGCTCCCTCCTTTTTCAAGCGCTCCAGACTTTTCTGTTTTCGGACAATGTCAATCACTTTAATATCCATATCGCCGGCCATCTGTCGTACAAACGCAGCCACCTGTCCTCCGGCAGCGTTTTGAATAACAGCATGGTTATCTCGTAACAATGCTATATCCAGCAATCCACGAGCAGTAAAAGGATTGATGGCAAAACAAGCCGCTTGATCCATATTCATTTCAGCATCCAGTACCACCAATTTTTTACGGTTTGAGATAACAAAGCCCGACCAGCTTCCACAATTTTCTTCCTGAATGAAAAAACTCACCTTACGATTGATCAGGTCTTCGGCACCTTCGCCGGCTTCCACCACAATACCGGAGCCTTCAAAGCCGGGGATAGCCGGGACTTTTTTCACAATATTATAGCCTCCCATCAGGAAAGCAATATCAGAAGGATTGCAGGGAGCGGCATACAGTTTTATCAGTACCTCATCCTTTTCGGGTTGTAACAGTGCGCACTGCTCCACATGAAGGCTCCGTAAAGCTCTGATAATATTTTTGTTGTAGGCAGGTAAAACGACTTTTTTCATTTCTTTAGATTTAGGTTAAAAGTAGTAGATTCAGTCTTTTTCAATAAAATCACGAACTATTGCGAGGGCTTCTTTACGGGCCTTTTCCAAATTATCATTCACCAGCACTTTGTCAAAGTATTTTTCAAAAGTGAGTTCATAGGTTGCTCTGGCCAATCGCTGACGAATGCTCTCCTCACTTTCCGTTGAACGCTGGCGAAGACGTTCTTCGAGAACAGCCATCGAAGGCGGTCTTAAAAAAATGGCGAGCGCCTGATCACCATATAACTTTTTAATGTTAACCCCGCCTTTCACATCGACATCAAAAGCCACGGAATCGCCGCGTCTTCTGATTTTTTCCACCTCATCGCGTAATGAGCCGTAAAACTGGTTTTCATAAACTTCCTCCCACTCCACAAAAGCATCTTCTTTTATCTTTTGCTTAAACTCCTGAGAGCTGATAAAATAGTAGTCAACACCATTCTTTTCTCCCGGTCTGGGCGAACGGCTGGTTGCAGAAACAGAAAAAGAGAGTTGCGGCAAATGTGCCATGACATAACGTAGCAACGTTGTTTTTCCAGAACCGGAAGGTGCGGCGAAAATAATCAATTTCCCTTTTTTTATATTTTTGGGATTCGGCATTACAAAATATTCAGCATTTGTTCCTTAATTTTCTCAAGTTCGTCCTTCATAAGCACCACAATCTTCTGCATGTCGGCATCATTGGATTTGGAACCCAGTGTGTTTATTTCCCGTCCGATTTCCTGAAGAACGAAAGCAAGTTTTTTACCCACGGTTTCCTCCGAATCCAATACCTCAAGAAAATAGTCAGAATGTTTTCTCAGGCGAATCTTTTCCTCGGTAACATCCAGTTTTTCAAGATAATAGATCATCTCCTGCTCAAGACGGTTTTTATCATAATAAATGTCAGTAATATTCTCGTTGAGGCTTTTAACAATGTGTTCTTTCACCCTTTCCACACGTGCCTTTTCATAGGGATCAACCTGTCTAAGAAGTTGCAAAATAATGGAAATACGCTGACGAAAATCTTTTTCAAGCACACTTCCCTCATGCGTCCTGAACAGTATCACCTTATCAATAGCTTCCTTAACGGCTTCCAGCAAAATATACCAGTCATCCGCAGCAATTGATGTCACATCTGCAACAAATACATCCGGAAAACGCATAATCAGTGCAAGGTAATCTTCGCTTTCTTCGCTTCCTACCTCTTTGGCAAACGCCTTCAACTCTCTATAATAATGATGCGCCAAAGCTTTATTAAGAACGGGGCCATCTGCTTTTTCCGACAGTTCCCCGGAAATGGAAAAATCAATCTTTCCCCGCTGAAGCTGCTTACGCAACAGGGTTCTTAATTCAATCTCCTTTTCTCGGAAAGATGGAGGAATACGCATGTTGATGTCCAATTGCTTGCTGTTCAACGTACGTATCTCCACCACCAGCTTTTGATGTTGGATGTCGGCTACAGACTTCCCATAGCCGGTCATAGACTTTATCATAACAATAATTTGCCTGCAAAGATAAGCGAATATAATAAACATTCTCATGCTAACGGGAGGTGATAAAACAAAAGCAACAACAGCACAATCAGATTATTTGAAAAATAGTCGGTCATAAGTGACTCATTTTCAAAAAAAACTCTAAATTTGCAGTATAAAGGATGAAAAGGTTACACTTTATTGGTTTGTTTCTAATATTCCCCGCCCTGTTGCAGGCGGAAAACCTGTCATATTCCGACAGTTTACAACAACTTCGGGATACGATGCAAGGTAGAGCAAAGATTTTATTTTTTATTAAACTTTCGGAGCAAAACCGGGACAAGTCGGTTTACGACTGCAAACGCTATTTCCAGAAAGCATTTGATTTGGCCCAAAGGAACGGATACAAAGACCTCATGGGTCTCTCCAGCAAATCAATAGGCGTTAGTTATTTTTACTGGGGAAACACACAAAAAGCCTTTAGTTATTTCAAAGAAGGGTTGTATTACTACCGGCAGAGTGGTAGCAAAGAAGGAGAGTCTAACTGTTTGAACAACATTGGCCTAATTTATGAAAACTGGGCAAACTTTGACAGTGCTGCCCGCTACTACAAAGCATCTTACCTTATAGAGAAAACACTGGACAATGTGGAAGGAGAAGCTACCTCACTTATCAACATGGGGAACATTGATTTCCACCGAAAGGACTATCACGGGGCATTACAAAACTACTTTCTGGCATTAAAATATTTTCTTCAAACTCATGATAAAGAGGGTATGGCCATGGCTTATAACAGCCTATCAATCATATATTCAAGGGTAATGGATTACAATAAAGCGCTGAATTATCTTAAGAAAGCAAGGAATATTTATTCATCTGCCGGCGACAACCGGAAACTGTCTCGTGTGCTCAATAATATGGCGGATATATACAGTGACCATTTTAAGGAATACAAAAAAGCAAAAATACTTTATGATAAAGCACTGAAAATAAAAGAGGAATTCAGCGATAAAGATGGCATTGCTTTGGTAAGAAGTAACCTTGGCGTACTGTATAGTCATATGGGGAACTCTTCGTTAGCCTTTATGTATTTTAATGAAAGTCTGAATATTTTTCAGGAAACAGGGAATAAAACCGGGCTAAGTATGGCTTATCAAAATAAAGGTAAAGCATTGCAGAAAGCAGGCTTGTACCATCGTGCCATTAAAGAATTTCAAAAAAGCCTGGCAATCTCCTCAAAAGCCGGGCTAAAGAGTTACACTATCAACAATTATCTGGAAATCTTTAAATGTTATGCAGCATTGGGCGAATACGAAAATTTTAATAAATATTACAACCTTTATGAGCACAACAGGGACACCATGACGATGAAACTGGAGAAAATCAAAATTGCAGAGATGGAAGCCCGATATAAAATTGACACTCTTCTCCAACAAAGAAAAAGCTTAAAGGAAGAAAGCAGACGAAAAGAGATCAAAATCAGACGCTATTATATACTCTCCTTTGGATTTTCCCTTGTTGTTATTGTACTGGCTCTGATTCTTTACAAAATGGCAAGAAAAGCGAAAAAAAAATATGAAGTGAAAAAGTGAGTCACAGATAAAACTTCTTTCCGTCATTATTACGAAATTTTTCATATCTTCATACCATAAATAATTTTATTCTGCTGAACCAATATAAGATGGACGAATCTGTTAAATTTCAGTTGTTTTCAGACCCGTGGAAATATTATGGGAAAATGCTAATGGATATTGAGTCGGCCCAAAAATATATCTATCTGGAGACTTTTCGGTTGGGAAACGATGTTATGGGCGAGCGGTTTCGCAACAAGCTGACAAAGGCTGCAACAAGAGGAGTAGAAGTGAGACTGCTCATCGACTACTGGGGAGCCGGAAGTGTCCGTTCCGGCTTTTTCGATAAATTTATTGCAAACGGCGGAGAGGTGAGGTTTTTCAAGAAGATAAAATACAACTTTGATTTTTTTACAAGGAGCCATAGAAGAAATCACCGGAAGCTGCTGCTCATCGATGACAAAATAAGTTACATCGGATCTTCAAACATAACCGGTTACAATCTGAACTGGCGCGAATCGGTGCTGCGTATGGAAAGTAACATCACTCCTGTGCTGAAAAAGTTATTCCTGCAGGATTATAAAATTTACAACCGGTACATTTTCAGCAAAGCTTACCTTATCCGTCCTGTCAGGCATGAAAATTTTGAGATTATCAGAGATGTTCCTCTCCTTACCCGGAAAAAGATTAATAATAAATTCATTTATTTCATTAAACACGCCAAAGAGTCTATCGACATAGAAACCCCCTATTTCCTTCCGGGCTTTATGTTACGCAAAAACCTGATGGATGCCGCCCAACGCGGGGTTAAAATAAATATTTTTTTACCAAAAAAATCGGATGTTAACCTCGTGGATATCCTCCGAAACAAATATTTGGGACCATTAGCAAAGAAAGGTATCAACTTTCTGTTTTTTGAGCCCAATAATCTACATGCCAAAATATTCTTGGCCGACAAAAAGATATTTGGTATCGGATCTTCCAATTTCGACTACCGTAGCTTTCGTTACATGTTTGAGATTATGCTATTTGGCGACCAGATAGAGGTTGCAAAGCAGGTTACCCGGCATGTGGAAGAAACCCGGAAATCAACCGTACCATTTGTATATGAGCAGTGGAAAAACCGCCCGCCTATTGAGAAATTTTTCGAATGGTTGCTCCTGCCCTTTCGGCATCTTTTATGATTTTGCCATTGCCTTCTTAAACGCACTAAGTAATACCCTGAAATTTTTTTCCCGATTATAGATTTTCCTTAAATAAAACTACTTTTGTACCATACAAAAGCAGGAATAGAATTAATCACTTAAAAAATCAAGGACATGTCAGAAAAACTCACTTCAAAAACGGCTATGGATTTGGAGAATAAATACGGAGCACACAACTACCATCCGTTGCCGGTAGTTTTGGCCAGAGGAAAAGGCCCACGTGTCTGGGATATGGAAGGGAAAGAATATTTTGACTTTCTTTCAGCGTATTCTGCTGTGAATCAGGGTCATTGTCATCCTAAAATCATCAAAGCGCTTACTGACCAGGCACAAATATTAACCCTCACTTCAAGAGCTTTCTATAATGATTCGCTCGGCGTTTATGAAAAATACATAACCGAATATTTCGGTTATGACAAAGTACTGCCTATGAACTCCGGAGCCGAAGGCGATGAAACAGCACTGAAACTCTGCCGTAAATGGGCTTACACAAAAAAAGGACTTTCCGAAAATGAAGCCAAAATCATTGTCTGTGCCAATAATTTCCACGGACGCACCATCACCATCATTTCTATGTCAACAGACCCTGAAGCCCGAAACGATTTTGGACCTTATACCCCCGGATTTATCACTATCCCATACAACGATATTGAAGCACTGGAAAAAGCGCTGGAAGATTCCAATGTTGCCGGATTTCTTGTAGAGCCTATCCAGGGGGAAGCAGGTGTAATGGTTCCTGACGAAGGCTATCTGAAAAAAGCCTTCGACCTCTGTAAAGCCAAAAATGTATTATTCATTGCCGATGAAGTGCAAACAGGCATTGGTCGTACGGGAAAACTGCTGGCCTGCGACCACGAAGGCGTTCGTCCGGATATACTGATTCTCGGCAAAGCACTTTCAGGTGGTGTTTATCCTATCTCGGCTGTTTTGGCTGACGACGACATCATGCTGACTATCAAACCGGGCGAACATGGCTCAACTTTTGGCGGAAACCCCATCGCTGCCCGGGTAGCCGTGGCTGCTCTAGAAGTTATTAAGGAAGAAAAACTGGCCGACAGAGCAGAAAGGCTTGGCAAAATCTTTCGTGACGAAATGAGAAAAATTCAATCCGACATGATTGAAACAGTGCGTGGTAAAGGCTTGCTGAACGCGGTAATCATTCATCCAAAAAATGATAAGACAGCTTGGGATGTATGCCTGAAAATGGCTGATAACGGGCTGCTGGCAAAACCTACCCACGACCATATTATTCGTTTTGCACCTCCATTGGTTATCACCGAAGATGAACTCATGCTGGCATTGGAAATCATCAAAAAGTCTATTCTTTCTTTTGAGTAGCCTGACTTGCTGATATCTAAAAAAGAAAAAGCTTCGATCGGGCGACCGAAACTTTTTCAACATTAACCTAAAACCCTCAAAAAGAGGGGTAACCCAAAAAATTAACCTGTAATTAAGCTTTGTTTAAAACTTAAATTACCTGACAAAGGTAAACACTATTTTAATACAATCTAAATAAACTTAATTTTTTTCATTTATTTTTTTGAATAATATAATTCACAATACTCCGGTAATAATTTTATTAACCTGATTTTCAATCAGTTGTAGAGGTTTCATAATAAATGTAACTTATTATGAAACAAGCATTTGCGTCTTTGCGAGAACGAGAAATTACCGAACTATTGATTCAGCGAATGAAATACCGTTATCTAATTAATTATATTTGTAAAAAATAATTACCCTTTTTAAAATTTACACCATGAAAAAGCATTTCTCCCTGATGCTGTTTGTTCTTATTAGTTTAACTACCGTGGCACAAAACAATAGCCCCACCACCATAGAAACCATCAATAAAACTTTGCTCATCCAAGAGTTGAAGGACGGAAATACCTCTTTAAACCATACTATTGCCGGTAATCCTTACCTCAACAAAGATTTTCAGGATGGAAAGCTTATTGGCAAATTCAATCTGACGTTTCCTGTCGTCCCCTTGCGTTATAACATTTACACTGACAATATCGAATACAAATCTCGTGACAATAAAGTTTATGAATTGGAAGGTCGGGAAAAAATAAAAGCTTACAAAATTGGTGACACAACTTTCATTTATTCTCCCTATTTTAAAAATAAAAGCAACCTTTCTTCAGGTTATTTCCAGGTACTTGTATCGGGAAAAGCCACGGGGCTGATAAAATATACGGTTTATTTGCTGGAAGCACAACCCGAACGTCCTTATAAACCGGCCAGGTCGGAACGTTTTTCACAAATGACCAAAAGTTTTTATGTAAAAGTTGATGATGATCCTGCCGTTCCCATTTCAAGAAAAAAAGATATCCTGCAGCTTTTTCCCAAACAAAAAAGTCAGCTTAGCCAATATATCAAAAAAGAGAATATCCGTGTACAGAAACAGGCTGGTTTTCTAAAACTGGTCAGTTATATCAACACTTTAACAGGTTATTCCACAGCCGGCAATAAAAAATAACAGGACCTCTGTTTCCAAAGAAAACAGGTTAATGATACCCCTGGGCAAAGTTCCGCGGTATCGCCAGATATCTTCCGTTTCCGACCCGGAGGGCCGGGAAATAAAACCACAACCTTCTCGTCTGTCGAAGCGGAAAGCAAGTGGATTAAAATTTAAAAGCTATTTTCAGGTTTACTCTGCGTGTGGTGAGATAGTTGGGAACGGCAAACGAATGGTTATAAATATCCTTAATCCAAGTGTAAGAGATGGTGTTATAGGTCTGGAAAAGGTTGAATATTTCCAGGCTTATCCACATGGATTTAACAGTTTTGTGTGAAATGCGACTTATGTTTTTGTCCAACGGATTCCACGAAAAGCCAATGTCCACACGACGATAGGACGGCATACGCAGCGTCTGTTGGTATGGCTTCGATTGGGGAGGGCCAAAAGGTAATCCTGTTCCATACAACAACCGCAAATGTACTTTAAACTGCTTGTGCTGCGGGATATAATCCTGAAAATAAATGGTGAAATTCACCCGCCGGTCGGTAGGTCGAGGGATGTATCCCGGTTCCACTTTCACACTATCCACCGCCGACCCTGATGCTCCGGCTGGAAGCTTCTCCCCTGCCCCGTTGTAGTAATCATAATAAAAATCGCCAATGATATCCTGTGCTGTCTTCATAAACGACAGGGTTATCCAGCTGTCAATGCCTTTCACAAACTCACCATATAGCTTAAAGTCAATACCTGCGGCATATCCTTTGGCCGACAGGTTGGCATAATATCGAATACGCAAATTATCTACTTCGTATGGTATCAGGTTGTCCAACTTTTTATAATACGCCTCGGTGGTAAAGATAAACGGGCGGTTCTGAATCTGAAAACGGTAGTCGCCTCCGAGGATAAAATGAATGGAGCGCTGCGATTTGATGTGGGGATTCAGGCTTCCATCTATGTTACGCATTGCACGGTAAAAAGGGGGTTGATTATATATGCCGGTAGCAAAGCGGAGAATGAGGTTTGGGTTAGAAAAAGGCTTGTAGGAAAGACTTGCACGCGGACTTACCAGAAACTCGTTGGCATAGCTCCACCAGTAAAGTCGTACTCCGGCAGTAAGCGAAAGCCGGCTTTTATTTTTCAATTGAAAATTCCACCGGTCGGAGCCATAAGCCGAAACACGATGAATATTCAATCTGTTGTGTGCATGGGCATAGTAATACAAATCTAAATTGCTACGCGAAGGGTTTAAACTCCCCGGTTTATCCATCGGATGGGGTAGCGAATAACCTGCCGAATCGTTCATTTCCCATTCATGAAGCACATCGTCTACCTGCTGAAACTGATAACGCATGCCCCATCGCAACAGGTTATCACGGTACATTAATGAGCCTTTATGAGAAAATGAGAAAACTCGTGCGTTGAAATAGTTCCGGGCATGTTCGAGATAAGTTCCCACGCCGAGTGTCTGCACAGCCTCGCCCTGGTCTTTCTTCTGCTCCCGGCCCCCTACCTTCCCTATCCAGTATTGCCCCTGTACGTCGTATGTTTCCGACTCAACTGTCTGAAAACCAGATACAATAAATCGCAGCCGGGTATTGCTGTTTGGATGGTAATTTAAGGTCAGCCCCGACTGAAACATGTTGTATTTATCCACTTTCTGACCATCAAAATAGACCGTAAACCGGAGGCTCTGCTGCACTGTCCCGAAATCGGTCTGCCGGTCGGTGGGCACCACTTTGTATTTGTTCAGCGAAAAATAGGTCAGCAGTGAGACATCCCACTTTTTATTTAACCTGTAAGTCAAAAGCCCTTGAAAATCTGCAAAGTCAGGCTGATAATTCCCATTTGTTTCCAGGCTTCCCAAAAGATAACGGTTGGTTTTGTAACGAGCACCCAAAAGATAGGTAAACCGCTTGTTCTTGTTGGTTCCACCCACATTCAGACCGGCTCCCAGCATACTCAGCGAAACGCCACCACCAAACCGCTCCGGTTTCCGGTATCGAATATCCAGCACCGAAGACATTTTACCCCCGTACTGCACACCAAAGCCACCTGCCGAGAACAGGATACTTGAGACCAATGCAGGATTAATAAAACTCAATCCCTCCTCCTGTCCGCTGTTTACCAGAAATGGCCGGTAGATTTCAATATCGTTTACATAGACTAAGTTTTCATCATAATTCCCACCCCGCACCGAATATTGTGAGCTCAGCTCATTGTTTGATGAAACACCCGGCAAAGTTTTGATCAGGCTCTCCACACCACCCGACACCGCAGGGGCAATCAGGGCATCACGCGGATTAAGCCGTACAATATTTTCGGTTCGCAACTGTTCGTCACGCACCTCAAAACCCGGCAGGTTAGTCGTTAGTCTCCGAAGTTGGAAATACAGCGTCTTTGTCTCGCCCGGCACAAGTCGCAGCACGGTGTCCTGCCGCCTGTAACCAATATAACTAATAGCGAGATGCAAATCTTTGTTAGCTGGAACCTGCAGGCTAAAAGAGCCTTTTTGACCGGTAGTAATGCCCAGCTTAGTCCCCACCAGTTGTACATTGACAAGCTCGGCCGGCTTTCCCCTCTCATCAGTGATAACCCCTTTCACAACTGCTGTTTGCGATAACAAAGCCACAGGGGTAGCAGCGAAGAGTAACAGAAAGAAAACGAAAAAGAGGAAACCTGATTTTTGTATCAATTCGATTTGTTTTAAACAAAACTTTTAAAAGACAAATTTATTATTTATTCTGTATCATTTTGTTCTCATAGAGACTCCTGGATAAAAAATCAGGCAGTGCAGTATTGGACCCCTATTTCACATTCGTGAAAAATAAATATTTGTTCTGCTTCCTATTATCTGATTGAAGCTGTTTCTTGTAGTTTCACAATTTAACTTTAAACAACTTCAATATTTATCAACCTATTGCATGGCAGGACAGTACATCAATTTTGCCGGTTGGATCAGCGGTCAGTTATCCCATACTGAAAAAATTTTAAGTTAGATGTTATTTTTTTCACAGAAAACAATTATACATCCAATATCATTCTACCTTTGCCCTTTCAAATAAAGAAAGTACACAAGCATCATGGATTATATTATGACCTTAATAACGAGTGGTTACTTTATACTGTTTCTGGTTATCGGACTGGGAATAGCAGTAGGAAAAATTAACTTCAGGGGTGTAAAATTTGACTTGTCTGCAGTAATTTTCGTTGCACTGTTTTTCGGCTATCTCTACAACTTTTATCACATCCGTTTTGTCCTCCCTCCCATTATCCAGGATGTGGGTTTGGTATTGTTCATTTACACCATCGGCATGCAGGCCGGCCCCTCATTTTTCAGTGCTTTCAAAGAGCAGGGAGTTAAACTAATGACGCTTGCAGCAATTATTGTGCTGACCGGAGCCGTTATCGCTGTCCTTATCTCGTTTGCCGCCGGTGTGGACATGCCTCTTATGACCGGGTTATTGACCGGAGCATTAACATCAACACCCGGATTGGCGGCAGCTATTGAGGCTTCCGGATCACCACTGGCCTCTATTGGTTATGGTGTAGCCTATCCGTTTGGGGTACTTGGAGTCATTTTGTTCATCAAAATCAGTCCAAAGATTTTCCAGGTTGATTTAAAAAAAGAAGAGCAGAAGTTTCGTCTTCAAACACACGCTTCCGTACCTGCCATTACGCACAAGACTTTTATCGTGACGAATGAAAATATTGATGGAAAAAGTCTGGAACAACTCAATATACATTCCATGACAAAAGCCAACATATCACGTATTATGCGAAAAGATGGCGAGCTCATCATTCCCGCTCCGGAAGTATCACTTTATCTCGGTGACATGTTGAAAGCGGTGGGAACTGAGAAGGCGCTCCGTTGCGTGGAAGTGCTCATAGGAAAACCTACCAAAAAGGTGATTCCCCAAAGCGGAAATCTTGAAATTAAATGGTATGTAGTGAGTAATGAGCATGTGGTCAACAAGAGCCTTGCCGAGTTAAACCTTATGGAGAATTATCATGCCACCGTTACCCGTATCCGGC
>CAYLSW010000019.1:0-19257 GCA_964386145.1 uncultured Lentimicrobiaceae bacterium
GAAATAATGAAGAATGAAATAATGAAGAATGAAATAATGAAGAATGAAGTAATGATGTACGGTGAATAGAGAATCTGTCAAAAAAATCTAATAATCAGAAAAACAAAGCTTTCAATATTATGCGTGGTGAGAATTTAGTAACAAGAACAAAGTCGTTTGCATTCGATTGTGTAAAGTTTGCTGAAACACTTCCTAAAACTTATTTTGGAAATCATGTAAAAGGTCAGCTTATTCGATGTGCCACATCCGTTGCGGCAAATTACAGAGCTACACGATTGGCACAAACAACGGCAGGCTTCATTGCCAAACTCAGTATTGTTGTTGAAGAGTCGGATGAATGCGAGTTTTAGTTAGATTTTCTATTGCTTTTTAAATTTGGAAATAATGAAAACATCGAGGGACTCTTGAAAGAAGCACATGAATTAACTTCCATTTTTATAGCATCGAGAAAAACTGCACAAAAAAACAATCACAATTAATTCTTTAACTAACAATTTTAATTTCAAAGTTTTTTCATCAATTCAACATTTATCATTCATCACTCATCATTCGTCATTCGTCACTCACCATTCCAATTAGGTCCCGTAGTTCAACGGATAGAATGTCAGATTCCGGTTCTGATGATTCGGGTTCGAATCCCGGCGGGATCACTAAATTACTCATAATTAATGATTTATCAATTTTAGCTGTAGGAGGCTGAGCAGCATCTCATTATAATTCTCTCTCCCTTTTTTTCTGTCTTTGTTCAGCATAGAAGAGTTTTTTAGACATTAACAAAATGGCAATTGTGCATTAGCACCGCATAACAGGAAAAGCCAAAATGTAGAAAAGCTCCAGGCCGAACGCTTCCTCGTTCTATCATAAAAAAATTTACCCTTCAACTTTTAAAGTAGTTGTAAAAGAGGTTTTCTTACTTTTGTCAGCTATCCTCAACAAGAGACAGATGAACAAAAATATCAGAAAGTTCCCTTTTGTTTTTTTCAGATTTTTGCTGATGATTTTTCCGATATCTGTCTTTTCGCAGCAGCCTTTTCCCATTAATCACATACAAGAACTCACCATACATAGTAATGCACGTTTTCCCACCTTGTCAGCGGATGGCAGAATAGTTATACAATCGAATAATAACGGAATTGAGAATATTTATTTATTCAATCCTGTAACCGATTCAACTGTTGCCCTCACAGCAGATAGGGACAACGAGCAGCATCCGGTTTGGATACCGGGAAAAGAAGCGATAGTGTATGATAAAGGACACGGTGGACACAGCCGACTTTTCTACCTTAATTTGAAAACGGGAAAGAGTAAACCTCTCCTGCGGCGGGATATTGCCTGCCGGGAAGCTTCTTTCACTCCGTCGCACCATCTTGTAGCCTTTTCCGGCTTTGACGATCGTACCCAACACTGGCAAATATACAGCTATGACTTTGTTTACGACAACCTAAACCGGCTTACCACAGAAAATGGCAACTGTAGCTTTCCTGTTTTTTCTCCTGACGGAAAAACAATAGCCTTTACACTCCATGGCAGGGATAACAGAATGAAGCTGAAAATCATCAACTGGTACGGCGGGGAGATGAAAACCATTGCGTATGATGTGCAGGGAAAAGTTTTCTGGACACCAAAGGGCTGGCGGATTCTTTTCGTTTCGATAAAAGGTAACCAATTCGTTATTTCAAGCATCAGAAATGACGGAACGCACCAAAAAGAGCTTTTTTCCAGCAAGCATCCGCTTTGCTGCCCTACCCTCTCGCCAAATGGAAAAGAGCTGATTTTTCCCATGAAAAAGGTAGATATCTATAAAATTTTCACTCTTCAATTTTTTCCGTAATAAAATATCTTCTCATTAGGGAATTATTACTGTTTTTGTCATAAATAAATCGGTGGGTAAAAGATAGAAATCTGACACAGTAATACCGGGAAGACTTGTTGGCGTAAAGAAAACACAAATATCCGGTATTGAAGACAACACAAAAGCTGTAAAGTTTTTAACCAATCTGAAAATTTTCTCCACGCTGAAAGCCAACACCAAACAGAGGACCATTTTCCATGTCGATTCCCATATGGAGGTACCCTGATTTAAAACCAACTCAGGTCAGCCTCACCCGCGGATCAAGCAGAGTATAAATAATGTCCACGAGAATGTTGGTAATGATGAGGATGACGGCAATGAACAACACAACTCCCATAATGACGGGCAGGTCATATTTTTCCAGTCCATCCACAATGACCAGTCCGATACCTTTCCAGTCGAAGACGTATTCAACAAAGACCGCTCCTGCCAGAAGGGAAGCAAACCAGCCGGTGATGGCAGTAATCACCGGATTGAGTGCATTACGAATGGCGTGTTTGAAAATTACCCGTGCCGGGCTGAGTCCTTTGGCGTAAGCCGTCCGAATGTAATCTTTTGAAAGTTCTTCGAGCAAAGCGCTGCGCGTCAGACTAATTACAATAGCCAGCGGCCTGATACCCAACGTAATGGCAGGCAGAATTAAATTGCGCAGACTCAGATAAACTTCACCGGTATAGTTATCCACCGAATAAAGGCTGCCGAACATGGGTAACCCGGTATATTTTTCCCACACGAAACCAAAAAGCCAAGCGATAAGAATAGCTGCAAAAAAGGAAGGAACCGACATCCCCAGCGAAGAAAAAACCATCATAAACCGGTCGTAAGGACTATCCTTGTTAAGTGCAGCCGGAATACCCAGCAAAACACCAAAAAACATAGCCATGATGATGGCAGCAGTAGCGAGCAGAAAGGTCTTTGGAAAAGCCTCGGCGATAATGGAGGTCACATCGCGCTTGCTCTGGTACGACCGCCGCAAATAGGGAAGCTTCAACACCAGTACATCATGACCAAGATGTATCAATACATGCGCCGAAGGATATTTATTCCGGTTCAAATACCAATAATTTTTCGGATTATCTGCATTGTGCAATGAAACCGGCGACAGGTCGTTGAGAAAATTAAGATATTGAATATAAAGCGGCTTATCCAGTCCGAGGTCTTTTCTAATGGCCTCAACCGAAGATATATCCGCCCGTTGCCCCAGCAACATGCGCGAAGCATCGCCCGGCAGGATATTGAAAAGCATAAATACCAGTGTCACCACACCCCAAAGAACCAGGATGCCGTAAAAAAGCCGTTTTATGATATAATGTAACATAGCGCTATTGTGTGGGCGAAATTAAAAAAAAATTGATTTGACTGCTGCCGGGAAAGTCGTGGTAATGCCATTTCTTTAAAATCACACCATGATGCAGCAACAGCAGGCCGGGGTTGGAACGGATCATAGCCTTTAGGTCGGTTTCATCCGCCTGAAAAACAGGAACTTTTAGTCCGTACCGCCTTTCAATATGTCTTACCGTTTTTTGATCCGTAGCCGTTAACAGCACTATTGAGATTCCTTTTTTGTTTAGAAATTCCGCCAAAGCAGCTGCTTTTTTCAGTCCGCCCACGTCTGCCCGGTTCATATCAAAAGAGACGAGGATAAACTGAAATCCCGGGTTTTCAATAATGGCTCTCGTCCGGTCGTTACCCAGGCTATCTTCTATAACCAGGTTATATTTTGCGACAACAGACGGAGCAACGTTTTGTTGTGAGACAAAACTCCACCGGGACATCCAGACTGAATCATTCCATGGATAGTCAGGGAAAAGAAACTCCTTTTTCTCACCAGTCTTTTTATTTTGGTAGGTGACATAAGTTTTGGGCTTTTGTGTAGTATCCGTTGTCATGTTTCGACCTGTTTTCCAGTTGCGAAAATCCACTACAGGAAGGTGGTTTAGGTTAAATAACATAAATCCGAGGAATCCACCTCCCAGAAAAACCAATATCAAAAATTGCGGTAAAAATTTTGGCCTTTCACGCCAGCCCCTTCTGTTACCCAACACCAAAAGGATAAACAGGATGATCAGGAATATGTTTTTGTAGAATGTCTGCCAGTTGGTGAGTTTCACAGCATCGCCAAAGCATCCGCAGTCAGTCACCATGTTAAAACGCGCATCGAGATAAGTAACCACGGTAAAAAATATCAGCATCAATAGCATGGCTCCGGATGCTGTCCGAATAAATATTTTAAACAAAAAAGAGATGCCAATCAAAAACTCAGAAAAAATTACCAAAAAGGCAATCCACAAAGCATAAGGAACCAATGAAGTCCATCCGTAAACCAGCAGGTAATCTTCCACGCGATAAGATGTCCCCACGGGGTCAACACCTTTTACTACAGACGAGAAAATAAAAACCAATCCGAGGAAAATACGGATAAAGGGCAACAAACGGGAAAGAAAAGTCTTCTGTTTATAGCTGTTCACTTTCGAGTAACAATTTTATCAATGCAAACACTGAATAATTTATAATATCATAATAATTGCCATTCAGGCCTTCGGAAACCAACGTTTTGCCCTCGTTGTTCTCAATCTGCTTGATGCGCAAAAGTTTCATCAGGATGATATCGGTAAGCGAAGAAATGCGCATATTCCGCCAGGCTTCACCATAGTCATGGTTCTTGTTTAGCATCAAGTCACGCGACTGTGCAAGATACTTCTTAAAAAGTTTTATGGCTGTTTCATTTTCCATATCCGGCTCATCAGCCACGCCAAGCTCCAACTGAATCAATGCCATAACGGAATAGTTGACAATAGCAATAAACTCAGGCACAATACCTTCGTCCACCTTTTGCACACCTTTTTGTTGGATGCTTCTGATACGGCTGGCTTTAATATAAATCTGATCGGTGAGGCTGGGTGTTCGCAGAATACGCCATGCAACGCCGTAATCTTTCAACTTGTTTTCAAAAATTAAGGTGCACTTCTGCATAATGGTTTCAAACTGCTGCGCTGTTTTATCTTTCATGAATCACGTTCTAATTATCCGTACCTTTGGCATTGCAAAAATGCAAAAATTAATGGGCAATAAAGATACTTCTTTTCCAAAAATCAGGAGCATTCGTATAGGAGAAAAATTATTTGACTTTTCAAAGCCTGTAATTATGGGCATTTTGAACCTTACACCTGATTCATTCTACGATGGTGGAAAATACCAAAACGAGGAACAATGGGTGAGCCAAACCCGTAAAATGCTGGAAAAAGGAGCTGAGATTATTGATTTGGGAGCGGTTTCCACCCGGCCGGGTGCAACACCCGTTAGCGAAGAGCAGGAATTGGCGAGGCTGTTGGCTCCTTTGAAGAAACTGGTGGCGAAGTTCCCGGAGGCTGTTTTTTCTATTGACACTTATCGTGCGGAAGTAGCGAGGCTTTGCGTTAAAGCTGGTGCCCGGATGATAAACGATATTTCAGGTGGTGATTTTGATGATAAGATGTTTCAGACTATGGCCAAATTAAAAGTTCCGTACGTTCTGATGCATATCCATGGCAAGCCTGAAAACATGCAGCAACATCCCCTTTCTAAAAACATTGTTACCCTTGTCCGTACATTTTTTGAAGAAAGAGTTTTGGCGTTGCAGGCATTTGGTGTGGAAGATATCATTCTGGATCCTGGATTTGGCTTTGGAAAGACACTCGAAAGCAACTACGAGCTTTTGGCTGAGATGGCCTCCACACGTGTTGACGACCTGCCACTAATGGCTGGAGTATCACGGAAATCTATGATTAACAAAGTCCTCAACATCGACACCTTAGAAGCAATGAATGGCACAACAGTGGTCAATACGCTGGCATTGCTGAACGGGGCCAACCTGTTGCGGGTACATGATGTGAAAGAAGCCCGCCAAGCCATTGACATTGTCCATTATTACCGTAAATTTGGCCTGTTCCCAAAATAATATTATTTTTACCTTTGAAAAAAAACAATAAACTTGCTGACATTATTTATTCATATCCGTATCCTTGACCTGCTCGACATTTTTTTCGTGGCTGTCTTGCTGTTTACGCTTTACAAGCTACTAAAGGGAACGGCAGCCATAAACATTTTCGTCGGTATTGTCGCTATCTTTATTTTGTGGAAAGTAACGGATGCATTAAAAATGCAACTCCTTTCTGATATTTTAGGAGCATTCATAAGTGTGGGTATTATTGCCCTCATCATCATTTTCCAACCCGAGATTAGACAATTTTTGCTGGCACTTGGTACCCCTTCTTTTTTAGGAAAATACGGCAAACGTTTCGCATTCATATCCAGTTGGTTCGACACCTCTTTTGAGACAGATACAGACCCAGTCGTAGTCGCATGCCAGCACATGAGTAATGTAAAACAAGGGGCACTCATCATCATTACACGCCAGAATGAGTTGCAACAGATTGTTAACACCGGTGTATTGGTAGATGCGGAAATCAGTAGTCCGTTGGTTGAAAATATTTTTTTCAAGAACAGTCCGCTGCACGATGGAGCCATGATTATCACGAAAAACAGAATAAAATCGGCTGGCTGTGTTCTTCCGGTATCTAAAAAGAAACTTCCCCGTTATGCAGGACTTCGCCACAGGGCAGCTATTGGATTGACCGAAATTTCCGATGCTATCGCCATTATCATTTCCGAAGAAACAGGAAATATATCTTACAGTACTCATGGAAATATCAGGCACAACATCGAGCTTGCCACACTCCAGCAAAAGCTGGCTTCTGACCTGGGTCTTATGAGAGAAGCAGCTAAAAAAGAGACCGTTGATGAAAATGTTAAAAATGATTAAGGAGAGCACCTTTGCTATCTAAAATTTTATACATTTGCCTTATTAATAATCAATTTAAATTATAGGATCATGAAAATTAACAGATATGTCGATATTTCAAGTATTGACCGCGAAGCAAAAAAAGATTATATCGATCGCCATTCTCCGTTTATCCATTGTGAAGGAACGGCAAAAAAGGGCGAGAAATTTACAGTTACCATTAAGTTAGGCGATGAGTATCCCCACCCTGACGATTTTGACCACTATATTGCCTGGGTTCAGTTGTGGAATGGCGAGAACAATATTGCTCAAGCTACTTTTGTTCCCGGTGCTTTGGGCAACCAGGCCGGCCATGTGGAAGTGGATTTCCATATTGTCCCTACCCGCAACATGAAACTTACAGCCATGGCTTTCTGTACCAAACACGGCTTGTGGCAAAGCGATGAGGTTGCTGTTGAAGTCACTGAATAACACTTGTCTGTTCTTTTGAAACACCATCCCCGAAGACAATAGTCTCCGGGGATTTTTTATTTCTAAACAGAGGAAACTTTAGGAGTCGGAAAGATGTCAGGTCTTTTTCACACTTATTAATTATGAAAAAGTAAACGGTGAAGAATTGCGAAGGTCTGTAGATAAAGGCGTGACGCGTGGCGTTATATTTCCAGCAAGAAAAAGATATCTTTGCAGCGCATGAATCATTTCGACGTAATAGTAGCAGGAGCCGGTCCGTCCGGCCTGATGGCAGCAGGAAGAGCTGCCGAATCCGGCAATCGTGTGTTGGTGCTTGAAAAAATGAGTCGGGAGGGAAGCAAGCTTCTGATAACCGGCAAAGGAAGATGTAATGTCACCAACGAGGCCGACATAAGCGATTTTATCCCTTTTGTATATCCAAATGGCAGGTTTTTGCGTACTGCCTTTTCGCAATATTATTCTAAGGACATTCTCAACCTGCTGCATAACTATGGGGTAGAAACAACTTTGGAACGGGGAGGTCGCTATTTTCCCGTCAGCAACAAGGCAAAAGACGTACTGCATGCTCTCTTGTGTTGGGTAAACGAACTAAAAGTTGAAATTCGCCTTCATCATAAAGTTGAAAAACTGTTAGTACAGGACAATATTCTCCAGGGTTTGATAGCAAACGGACAGAAATTTACAGCTGACCATGTTATTCTTGCCACCGGTGGAATGTCTTATCCCGCCACTGGTTCCAATGGCGAAGGTTTCGAACTTGCCCGTAGCGTGGGACACACCATTGAAAAACTCAGGCCGGCACTTGTCCCACTCGAAACAGCAGGCGGCGTAGCACAAAAGCTTCAGGGACTTAATTTGAAAAATGTAAAAGCAGTAGTATGGGTCAACGGGAAGAAAGAGGCCGAAGACTTTGGAGAGATGATTTTTACACATTTTGGACTGTCAGGCCCCATTATTCTTACCCTGAGCAGAACTGTGGTTGATGCTTTGCAACAGAAGAACATTGTGGAAATTAGCATCGACCTAAAACCTGCACTTGATGAACAGAAACTGGACAAACGTTTAATTCGTGATTTGAATGAACACGGGAAGAAACAGTTTAGCAATATTTTACGCCATTGGTTACCATCCAAACTGGTTCCTGTCTTTCTCGAACTTTTAACGTTTGATTCGGAAAAAGCATGCCACCAGATTTCTTCAAAGGAACGTAAACAAGTCCGATATCTATTAAAAAACTTTCGTTTTAGAATCACCCAATCACGCTCATTTAAAGAGGCCATTATTACGGCAGGGGGAATTGCCACCAGGGAAATCTCTCCGAAGACTATGGAGTCAAAACTAATAAAAGGGCTCTATTTTGTCGGCGAAATGATTGACCTCGATGCCAGGACAGGAGGCTACAACCTACAAATTGCTTATTCCACAGGATGGCTTGCCGGCAATTCCTGTAAAAGGCATTAAGCTTCCCGGACACTAAACCATCCTGAACAAGAGACGGGCAAACACACATAGGATGCTGCATAATTGTGAAAAGCGGTATCTCATTTACCAGCAGGATTATCCATCATATTTGTTTCTTGAAAAGAAGAAATTATCAGAAGTTACAGGAGGTCATCAAGAAGTACCGTTATCTGAAATTGACGATGAAACTCCGTCCTTTATCATGGCACAAAAGTTGCGGATAGCGGCAGTTTATTTAGAACGTTTGCAACGATGAAAAAGGAAAAAGGATAAGTCAAAACAGAGGGAGTATTTAGTGGTAACATCTTAAATGTAAAAAGCCGGGAAAACGCCGGCCTTTTACATTTTGCGGGTGGAAGATGGGACTTGAACCCACGACCCTCGGAACCACAATCCGATGCTCTAACCAAGCTGAGCTACATCCACCATTTCAGGGCCGCAAATATACAATATTTTTCAATTCCTTATCGATGAATAAAAAAAAGAATCCCTTAAAAATATATTGAAAAAATTGAGGAAAAAGTTTGTACTGTCACTTTGTTTTTTACTTTTGGAACGATGTTTTCGCAAAAGAAAAAACTTTATTCATCTGGCTCTCTTACGCATCTTGCCTGGCAAAAATTCAAAAGAAATATTCAGGGTATGGTCGCACTGTCGGTTATTGGTCTGGCCATTTTGGTGGGGATATTTGCCTATCTTCTTGTTCCCGATGCTTCTCCCAACGCCAACCGGCAGATATTGGAGCTGGCCACACAAAAACCTGGTTTTAAAGTCAAACTTTTAAAAGTCCGCAAAAACGGCATCCTTCCCAGCGAAGACTTTCTCAACCAACTGTTTCTCGGCACAAAAGACAGCTATTCTTATATACCGGTCTCGGCTTATCATTTTGACAAGGGGAAAATTATCGTTAAAATTTTCGATGAAGACGGAAGCGGGCTCACAAAATCTTTTGCCTTGACGAATGTTCTTTTTTCCGTAAAAGGAAAACAAAAAATCATTGGTGACAAGTTGGAATTTACCTCGTTGGAAGGGAAAAAGCATCTTATGTCCATGGCTAATTTAAAAGCGCAGGTATTACAGCAAAACATGATAACCAGGACCTTCTGGCTAGGAACCGACCAGTTTGGAAGAGATCTGCTAAGTCGTTTACTGCTGGGAACGCGCATTAGCCTTTCGGTAGGATTTATTGCCGTGGCCATATCGCTTCTCGTAGGAATTTTGCTGGGTTCCATGGCCGGATTTTACCGTGGGAAAGTGGATGAACTCATTATGTGGTTTATCAATGTGGTTTGGTCAATTCCCACATTACTACTGGTGATTGCCATCACTTTTGCTTTGGGAAAGGGGTTTTGGCAGATTTTTGTGGCTGTGGGTCTCACCATGTGGGTTGAAGTGGCCCGTGTAATTCGTGGACAAATGATGAGCGTACGAGAAAAAGAATATGTTGAAGCCGGCTTTGCTTTGGGATATTCCAATTTTCGGATTATGATGCGACACATTCTGCCCAACATTCTAAGTCCGGTGATTGTGATTTCGGCTGCCAATTTTGCCGCAGCCATTCTGATAGAAGCAGGACTCAGCTTTCTCGGTATTGGTGTTCAACCCCCTGTCCCTTCTTGGGGAAATATGATCAAGGAGTATTACAGTTTTATTGTACTTGATTCTGCCTACCTTGCCATTATCCCGGGTGTTGCCATCGTTATCCTCGTACTGGCTTTTATGACACTCGGCAACAGCCTGCGAGATGCCTTAGATGTAAGGATAGACACGTAGGGGAATAAGATATGTATGAAAAATTGACTAACCGATTATAAATATTTTATAATAATCAAATGAAATAATAGTTAATAACTTTTCTTAACATAAACATTAGCAGCAGAAGATGGTTTCAATTAATTTTACCTGAAAATAAATTAGCACCCTTTTATTATGGAAACTTTTTATCTTGTTTTAGTCGGTATTTTATTCCTGCTGGCAATTTCCGATTTAATTGTGGGAGTCAGTAACGATGCCGTAAACTTTCTTAATTCAGCCATTGGTTCGAAGGTAGCCTCTTTTAAAGTGATTATTATTGTTGCTGCCATCGGGATATTGGTAGGAGCCGTTTTTTCCAGTGGAATGATGGAGGTAGCCCGAAAGGGGATTTTTCATCCTCAGATGTTTTACTTCTCGGAGATCATGCTCATCTTTCTGGCGGTTATGACTACCGATATTATTATGCTGGATACTTTTAACACATTTGGTATGCCTACTTCCACCACGGTTTCCATTGTGTTTGAATTATTGGGAGCTGCTGTGGGAATGGCCTCCATAAAGCTTATGGCTTCTCCCGAAACTATGGCTGCTTTTAAACAGTATCTTTTTGAAAACCATCTTATAGAAAGTATACATCAAACCTTAAATCTGGGAAGTTTCATTAACTCTGCCAAGGCACTGGCCATTATTTCCGGAATCTTGTTTTCCGTAGCCATAGCTTTCATTGCAGGGGCTGTGATTCAGTATATTGCCAGGATTGCTTTCTCCTTTAACTATAAAAAACGAATGAAATGGTTTGGAGGCATCTGGGGAGGACTTGCCTTTACTGCCATCACCTACTTTATCGTTATCAAAGGGGCCAAAAGCGCCTCTTTTATGTCCGACGAGCTCAAACAATGGATGCAGGTCAATACTGTGCAAATCATGCTTTATAGCTTTGTTTTCTGGACTTTGTTTTTGCAGCTTCTCAATTGGCTGTTTAAAGTGAATATCTTAAAAACTATCGTGCTGGTAGGAACTTTTTCTCTTGCTCTGGCTTTTGCAGGCAACGACCTGGTAAACTTTATCGGAGTTCCCATTGCCGGATTCAATGCTTATGAAATATTTTCTCATTCTGCGGGAGCCGATCCCAACACCTTGTCGATGCTGGCACTTAGCGGGAAGGTAGCAACGCCAACTTATTTTCTTTTGCTGGCAGGATTAATCATGGTGCTTACTTTGGCTTTTTCTAAGAAGGCTAAAAGCGTCATCAAAACCTCATTAGACCTAAGTCGTCAGAATACCGGAGATGAACGGTTTAAGCCAAATGCCATTTCAAAAACACTGGTACGCTCTTCCATTAATTTTTCAAAAGGGTTCAAAAAGGTTGTTCCTTCAAAACTTTCGCAAGCCATAGGTCACCAATTTGAGCCTTATTCCGAGGAGATTGAAGAACACGATGCACCGACCTTTGATCTTCTCAGGGCATCCGTAAACCTTGTCGTTGCAAGTTTATTAATAGCCCTTGGAACCTCCTTAACACTACCCTTGTCCACCACCTATGTTACTTTTATGGTAGCCATGGGCTCTTCTCTTTCCGACAAAGCCTGGGATCGCGAAAGTGCTGTTTATAGAATTTCCGGAATGTTTTCCGTCATAGGAGGCTGGTTTCTGACTGCTTTTGTTGCTTTCACTTCTGCATTTATTGTTGTCTATCTTTTCTACTACGGCGGCAACATAGCCATCTTGCTCATTTTATTGTTGATCTCTTATTTCGTGTACCGCTCATACAAAGCTCATGGTAAGAAAGTAAAAGAAATAGAAAAAGAAGGCGAAGACGTTTATGGCATAACCGATGATAATATCTCTGAACGTTTTCTTACTCTTGTGGCAGGAAATCTGAAAAAAGTAATGCGGGAATACCGGCATACTATGGAAGGTCTGGAAGCTGAAGATATAAGAAAGTTAAAGAAAACAAAGAAAGCCATTGATGAAATGGCTGTCAGAACCAAATATGTAAAAGACCACATCAATGTTGTCATTGAACGCCTGGATGAAATGTCTATTGACTCAGGGTCATTCCTCGTTCAGGCCATGGACTATATGCGCGAAATGATTCACAGCATCTCTTTCCTCACCGGCCCTGCGCTGGAACATGTAGACAACAACCACAAGCCACTGATCACCGAGCAGATCAATGAGTTGAAACATTTGACTATGCACATGGAAACCGTACTAAAAATCACCTTGGAGAGTTTTATAAAAGAGGATTACTCAGCCCAGGAAAGGCTACTGGCAGAACAAACTAAGGCACTGAGGCACATTGAAATAAATAGAAAAAACCAAATTCAAAGAATTAAAAGAAGATTGGTAGGCACAAGAAATAGTATTTTATACTTAATTTTGCTTGATGAAAGTAAGAACCTTCTGTTGCAGGCCATCAATTTATTTAAAGCCCAACGAGATTTTGTTAACAACTCAAAGTAGCTAATAATGAGTCTGATAAAATCGTTGCGCATCATTTCAGGAGGCCAGACAGGTGTGGACAGGGCAGCGTTGGATTTTGCACTGGAAAATAAAATTGACTGCTTCGGATGGTGCCCCAAAGGTCGAAAAGCCGAAGATGGGATTATCCCGTATTCTTATCCCCTGAAAGAGGCTGAGACATCCTGTTATAAAAGTCGTACACTCAAAAATGTGGAAGAGAGCCAGGGTTTGTTGGTTTTTATAGATGGAGAACCGGACAAAGGAACCATCCTTGCCATCGACCATGCCGAAGAACAAAATAAACCCATTTATATCATCCATCTCTCCATGAATGTTGAAGACCAGGAAACCGGTATTTTAGACCTTTTTGAAGACCAGTGTGTGACCATTGTAAATATTGTGGGACCACGCGAATCAAACAGCCCAGGAATATACCAAAAGACAAAAATATTTCTTGAAGAACTACTTCTCCGTCCCGGAGAAGCATCAGCCGGCAAATAATGAATGCTTACTGGTGAGAACTCGCCCAGGAAAATTATAAACTACTAAATATAAAATCAGTAGGGGTGCTCATCAAATATTTCTTTTGTAATTACTACCGACTGGCCACCCGGTGACAGCTAAAAAGAATCATCACCTCGTCAACCTTTTTGTATCTATAGGTAGTCCTGGTGCCTTATGTCGGTTCCTTCATAAGCATAAATTGAAGCTTCCGCGATGTGTGCTGCATGGTCGGCGATACGTTCGATGCTGGAAATTATACTTTTGATTCCGATGAAATTTAATATGACTTTTTGTAATTTACCAGAGGATTTTTCTGCAAGAATTGATTTTTTCAATATTTGCCGATTCAGATTATCAACGAAGCTATCACTCCTGATAGTCCAAAGCGCCGCTTCTTTATCATTGTCTGTAAATGAGAATATTGCCTTTGAAATCATTTCGGTGCTAACGGCGAGCATTTCACTAATGTCAACCGAGTTTAATAAAAGCAGACCGGGATCTTTAAGATTTTTCAAAATCTTGACAATTTTCATAACCAGATCGCCAATACGCTCCAGATTGGTTATCATCCTGTAGGAGGCCATTATTCTTCTAAGCTCCGAAGCAACAGGTTTATAGAGAACAATAGTACTAATAATCCTGTTACTTATTTTAATTTCATAAGCATCTATTTTTCTCTCATTCTTTCTAATTTGTTTTAAGCTTTCGGCAGAAACGTTTGTGTGCTCAGAGGCAATTATTTTTGCAAGTAATTCCATCTGCTGCAGCGTGAGTTTTGATAAATTTTCAAAATCATCCATCACTTTCATGATTGCCTTGTCTTTCGTAATACTCATGTCTGTTTTTTTTCAAAGATACAAATTATCCAAACTTCCCGGTAAGGTATTCCTCTGTTCTCTTATTGGAAGGATTCGTAAACAAATCTTTTGTTTTACCGTACTCTACCAGTTCACCGAGGTACATAAACATGGAATAATCAGAGATACGGGCAGCCTGAGCCATATTATGCGTTACCAGCACGATGGTATATTCCTTTTTAAGTTCCACGAGCAAATTTTCAATTTTTGAAGTTGACACCGGGTCCAGGGCAGAAGCAGGCTCATCAAGTAGAATAACATCCGGTTGAAAAGCCAAAGCACGGGCAATGCAAAGCCGTTGTTGCTGCCCGCCTGATAAAAAATTCCCTTTTTTATTAAGTACATCTTTTACCTCATCCCAAAGCGCAACGTCTTTCAGCGATTTTTCAACAATCTCATCCCGCCTGGATTTCTTTTGCCTTATGCCGTTTAACTTATAGCCGGCAATGACATTATCGTATATACTCATGCTCGGAAAAGGGTTGGGACTTTGAAATACCATTCCTATTTTTCGCCGTAACTCAATATTTGAAAGCTTCGAGATATCTTTGTCATTAAGGAAAATCTTGCCCTTGGTTTCAATTTTGGGATATAGCTCGTGCATCCGGTTCATTGCCCTTAACAGACTGCTCTTCCCACAACCCGATGGGCCCATAATTGCTGTAATTATATTCCTTTTTATGTCAACGGTTACATCCGCGATGGCATATTTATCTTTCTCATAAGAAACAGACAGATTTTGAACTCTCAGCACCGGTTTTTTTTCTATAATAAGTTTATTCATTTTAGTTTATTTCTGTTTTGCTGCAATCTGTTTTGCTATTATATTAAGTGCCAGAACCAGAGCCACCAAAAACAGAGATGAACTCCATATCAGGTTGACCATATTTGGGTCGTTATAAAACTGCCAAATCAGCAAAGGTACGGCACTGGTTGGTTTACCAATATTAAAATTCACAAAAGGATTTCCCAGCGCTGTCAGCATAAGCGGGGCAGTTTCGCCGAGTACTCTGGAAAGCGCCAGCAGTATTCCTGTCGTTAGTCCGCTAAAGCCTGTGGGTATCATTACCCGGAGTATAATCTTATGATAGGGAACTCCCAATGCTAGTCCGGCCTCCTTGATGGATTGAGGGATCATTTTAAAAGTTTCTTCGGTAGAACGTATGATAAGCGGTAACATCATGATGGTCAGAGAAGCACTTCCTGCAAGCGCCGAAAAGCCGTGTGTGACGTTTTTCACAATCCAGAAATAGGCAATGAGTCCTAAAACTATTGAAGGGGCTCCTTGTAATATATCGGAAATATCGCGGACTACGCCTGCATATCGTTTTTCCGCGTTTTCATACAAATATATTCCGATTAATAACCCCAGCGGTATGGCCACCAGACTGGCCATGGATACCATTAAGAAAGTACCTGTAATACCATTCAGTATTCCTCCCGGAATAATCTTTCCATGATTCAGCGCTGTCATTGCATCCCAGGTATCGGGAGCAATTTTTGTAAAGAAACTGAAATTTATCTGTTGGTATCCTTTTCGAATCAGATCGAAAACAATGAGTATAATAGGTGTAATGGCAAGAAGGGATAAAAAAATAACCATGCCTTGAAACAGGAGGTTCCTGGCTCTTCTAAACTTTCCCTTCATCGGCGTTACATATATTTTTAAGGTGGAAATCATAGTATTATGCAAACTTTTTGATAATGAACTTACCAATCCCATTGATGATTCCGGTAATCAGAAATAGCAGCAGGCCAATGGCTATCAACGCACTTAACTTCAAACCTTCCGCTTCGCCAAATTGGTTGGCAATCACGCTGGCCATTGTATTTCCCATGTCGAATATTCCTTTTGGGATAACATTACTGTTGCCAATCAACATGGTTACAGCCATCGTTTCCCCAAGTGCACGGCCAAAAGCAAGGATATAGCTTGCAATAATTCCGGATCTGGCCATCGGGAGGGTTACATTAAAGATAACCTCAAGGCGTGTGGCTCCAAGTGAATAGGCAGCCTCCTTCAGGTTATTGGGGACAAGCGAAATAATTTCCGTGCTGATAGAGGTAGCATAAGGAATAATCATTATGGCAAGGATAATACTCGAAGTGAATATGCCATATCCCTGTGCATTAAAACCCAGTTGAACTATCAATGGACGCAGGAAATAAAATCCCCACAATCCATACACAATTGACGGGATACCGGCCAGAAGGTCCACCAGGGTACCAATGATTTTTGCAACCAGCTTCCCTTTGTAATATTCACCGAGAAACAGCGAAGTGGAAAGTGCCAGTGGCAGACAAATAACCAGGGCGAGGACAGAAGTAATAATCGTCCCAACAATAAAAGGAAGTGCGCCATATTGCTCTCTTCCTGCCGTAGGATTCCATTTGGTAGAGAAGATAAAGTCTAGTCCAAACTTTTGAAAAACCGGTATGGAACCCTGAACAAGGGTAAGTACCATACCGGCTGCAAGCAGTATTAAGCTGAATGATGCAATAAACAACACATTTTTTGTGATCTTTTCGCTGTTCATCTACTCAATATTATTTTTCATCAACATTATTTCAATATCGGGTTTCCCTTATAAGTCACCGTATGTAACATGTCCTGTGCCAATTTAACCACTTTTTCAGGCAGGGGAGCATAATTTACCTTTTTGGCGATAGCCTGAGCTTCCGGCCCAACCATCCAACTCAGAAGCTTCAAAGTAGCCTGAGCCTGAGCCAAAGAACGGTGGTTGTAATATTGGTCTTTGTAAAGAATTATCCATGTGAAACCGCTGATAGGATAAGCGTCGGGAGCAGGGGAGTTAGTCAACATCACCCGTGTGTCGGCAGGAATTTCGCCTTTTCCGGCAGCGCTTACAGAGGCAATACTCGGTTTGATGAAATTACCGGACTTATTCCTCAAAAGGGCATAAGAGATTTTCTGGGCAAAGGCATATTCAGAACCGATATAGCCGATTGTTCCAACGGTCTGGCTTATCGTTCCCGCTACGCCCGGGTTTCCTTTGGCACCCATTCCGGTTGGCCAGTACAATGATTTTCCGGTACCAATCTGGGCTTTCCATACCGGACTTATTTTGCTCATATAATCACTGAACATGTTGGTTGTTCCACTTCCATCGGAGCGGTGGACCACCGTGATGGCAAGATTGGGGAATTTAACCTCAGGATTAAGTTTTTGGAGTTCCGAATTATTCCACTTAGTAATTTTTCCCATGAAAATCTTTGTGAGTAAATCGGGAGTCAGTTTAATCGACTCAACTCCGGGGAGGTTGAATGCTATAACAACAGCACCACTAACCATGGGAATATGAACAATAGGCGCAGGCATTTTGGCCATTTCAGCATTACTCAAAAAGGCATCGCTGGCACCAAAATCAACTACCTTATCTTTCAGGCTGCGAATACCACCTCCTGAGCCGATTCCGCCGTAAGATATGGGAATACCGGTTTGTTCGGAATATTTTTTAAATGCCATTTTATAAAAAGGCATGGGGAAAGTTGCGCCGGCAGCAGCGAGACTGATATCTGCTGTTGTACCCTTTGTGGATTTCTTTGAGTTTGAGCTGCCGGGGTTTTGACACGATGCAAGTCCCACAACCACAGCCATAAAAATTAATAACTTTTTCATTTTTGAATGTTTTTGAATGTTAATATAGTCTTAAAATTTGATTTCTAAACTTAGATAAGCCCCCGAAACTGAGGATTTAGCTCTGTTTTGCGGCTTCCAAAGCTGATAATTCGGGGAAACTTTTACCCCCTTTACAGGAGAAACCTCAACCCCGGCAATTAGTACCTGCCCATCCTTTGCAAAATTCCACGGATTAACCTGATCAGCCATCGTTACGGAGGAGAGATAATCGTATCGTCCGAAAATATTTATTTTCTTCAAATAATAAGTGGCGTAAAAAGAATAACCTGAATAATCTTTTCCGGAAGACATATCATGATTATACTGTTTGTCGTATTCGACTCCTCCTTTCCACCTGATTCCGGTATAGGCTAAGAAAAATGAAAGTGTTTGCTGTGCTGCCTGTTTATACATGTAATCGTAATAAACCCTGAATGCTAGTGTTTTGGCAGGTCGAAGTGTTACCCCCAAAGTATATTTTAACGTGCTGTCAACTTCAATCTTTTTATATCCTTCCCCATTAAGAACGGCAAAATCAATACTTACAAATGAATTTAGTTGATAAATGAGACTTACACCTAAATCAGCACTCGGGCCAAAGCCATTCTGATCCTGAAATGATTTAAAAAGGTAACGATTGCCCCAATGACTTTCCTGAAAGTTATACATGTAAGTTGTAATGAGTCCAAAACTGGCAGTTAGCCCGTTCCTTTTATACTGAACGAAGGCATTTTTTAAGTAAGCTGTCATTTGAAGCTTCCCGACTCCGGGATTGCCTACGTCAAGGTTTACTTCTCCGGAAAAGTACTTGCTAAATGAATGCTTATAGCCCATATATGCCCGCGTCACTTCGAAAAGGCTATGTTGCTTTCCTTCGCAGAAATTCCTGTGAAAATCCGTGTAAATTTTCACAAAGGGCTTTCCCAATGGTTTAAATTCATTTTTAGCTTGAACGTTCTGACCAAACAGGCTACTAAAAAGCGGCAGGAAAATAATGCCGAGAGATATGTTTTTTATCATCTGATTTTTTTTGCCTCCTAAGAGATGCAAAATATTTATTTTAACAAAATTTCAATCGCAAAATCTCTGCTAATTTGCAGCCACGAAAGAATGATATCCTTGACAGAAGGAGGTTAATTAAACGTTAAGTTTAAGTTATAAAATTGTTAACTGGAAAAATCAAATTAGAGAACGCTATACGCCTATTGTTCAATCTGTTAAGAATAATTTTACAGAATCACGGTTTCTACTGTCAAGCTATTTTGCTGTATTCTTTTTCCTCATTGCAAGCTAATAATTATTAAGGGCAGGTTCTATCTACCATACTTCGGTAATTTTTCGTTCACGCAAAAATGCAAAAACAGGAATAACAATAAGGGTTGGTGACGAAATAAAGTGACGGGAATCGACGAAGTAATTTTGGGGGTTTTCAAGGCAGGGCGGAGCGTTAAAAAAATGTTTAGTAAACATT